>JAILFJ010000142.1 GCA_024697625.1 Oscillospiraceae bacterium | reverse complement strand
GGAGCATCTGCTCTACGCCCTGGTCGATCAGGACGGCGGTCTGATCCCCTCCCTGCTCGGGAAAATGGGAGTCGACTGCAATGCCGTGCTCGCAGAACTCGACACCGCCATCTCCGCTCTGCCGAAGGTGGGCAGCACTTCGGATGCGTATCTCTCTCCGGAGACAAACAGGATCCTGACCGCTGCCGAAAAGGCCGCCAAGGCCATGGGAGACTCCTATGTTTCGGTCGAACATCTGATGATCGGCATCTTCGCATCTCCCACCGCCGCCATCAAGCGGATCTTCTCCGACCACGGCATCACGAAAAACGCGTTTACGGCAGAACTCTCCAAGGTGAAGTCCTCTCCTGTCACCGGGGATAACCCCGAGAGCACCTATGATGCCCTTACCAAGTACGGAACGGATCTGGTCAAGCGGGCAAGGGAGAATGAGCTCGACCCCGTGATCGGCCGTGACAACGAGATCCGGAATGTCATCCGCATCCTCTCCCGCAAGACTAAGAACAACCCGGTCCTGATCGGTGAACCCGGCGTCGGCAAGACCGCCATCGCCGAAGGCCTCGCCCAGCGGATTGTCAAGGGCGATGTCCCGGAAGGTCTGAAGGACAAGAGCATCTTCTCCCTGGACATGGGCGCCCTGATCGCCGGGGCCAAGTACCGAGGCGAATTTGAGGAGCGTCTGAAGGCGGTCCTCGAAGAGATCCGCAAGTCCGAAGGCGGCATCATCCTCTTCATCGATGAGCTTCACACCATCGTCGGCGCGGGCAAGACCGAGGGCAGCATGGATGCCGGAAACCTTCTGAAACCGATGCTGGCCCGCGGCGAGCTGCACTGCATCGGCGCCACGACGCTTGACGAGTACCGCAAGTACATCGAGAAGGACGCCGCTCTGGAACGCCGGTTCCAGCCGGTGCAGGTGGATGAGCCGACCGTCGAGGATACCATCTCGATCCTCCGTGGTCTGAAGGAGCGCTATGAGGTCTACCATGGCGTCCGCATCCACGACAACGCTCTGGTCGCCGCCGCGACCCTCTCCAACCGCTATATCACCGACCGTTTTCTCCCCGACAAGGCCATCGACCTGGTGGATGAGGCCTGCGCTCTGATTCGGACCGAGATCGACTCCATGCCGGCAGAGCTGGACGACATCCGCCGCAAGATCATGCAGATGGAAATCGAAGAAATGGCCCTCAAGAAAGAGGACGACAACCTCAGTAAGGAGCGTCTGGAAAAGCTGCAGGAAGAACTGGCCAATCTCAAGGACCAGTTCAATGAGATGAAATCCCGCTGGGAGGCCGAGAAGAGCAGCGTGGACGACGTCAAGCGCCTGAAGGGCGAGATCGAGCGCATGCACGCCGACATTGAAAACGCCCAGCTGAACTATGAGTATGAAAAGGCCGCGCGCCTGAAGTACTCCGATCTCCCCGCTCTGGAGAAGCAGCTGCAGGAGGCCGAAGCCCTGTCCGAGCAGCGGAACCAGAATTCTCTGGTCCACGACACGGTCACCGAAGAGGAGATCTCCGGCATCGTCGCCAAGTGGACCGGCATCCCGGTGGCCCGCCTGATGGAGGGCGAGCGCGAGAAGATCCTGCACCTGGACGAGTACCTGCACAAGCGTCTGGTCGGCCAGGATGAGGCCGGACAGAAGGTCACGGAGGCCATCCTCCGCTCCCGCGCCGGCATCGCGGACCCGAACCGGCCCATCGGCTAGTTCCTGTTCCTCGGCCCCACGGGCGTCGGCAAGACGGAACTGGCCAAGTCTCTGGCCGAGTGCCTGTTTGACGACGAGCGCAACATCGTCCGCATCGACATGACCGAGTATATGGAAAAGTTCTCCGTCTCCCGCCTGATCGGAGCGCCTCCGGGATACGTCGGTTACGACGAGGGCGGGCAGCTCACCGAGGCCGTGCGCCGCAAGCCCTACAGCGTGGTGCTTTTCGACGAGATCGAGAAGGCGCACCCCGACGTCTTCAACATTCTGCTTCAGATTCTGGACGACGGGCGCATCACCGACTCGCAGGGACGCACGGTTGACTTCAAGAACACCATCATCATCCTGACCTCGAACCTCGGCAGTCCCTATCTTCTGGACGGGATCGATCAGGACGGGAACATCCGTCAGGAGGCCCAGGACGCGGTCATGTCGGAGCTGCGGCGGTCCTTCCGTCCGGAGTTTCTGAACCGCCTGGACGAGATCATCCTCTTCAAGCCTCTGACCCGCCAGAATCTGGACAGCATCATCGACCTGATGGTGGAGTCGCTGAGAGAGCGCCTTGCCGAACAGAGCCTGGACCTCGCGCTGACGGAGGAGGCCAAGCAGCTGATCATCGAGCGGGGATACGACCCGCTGTACGGTGCGCGTCCGCTGCGCCGGGTGCTGCAGAGCAGCGTAGAGACACTTGTCGCCAGAACCATTCTGCGGGGCGACCTGAAGGCCGGTTCGGTCATCACGGTCGGTGTCCGCGACGGCGAGCTGACTGCATACTGACCCACACAACGCTTTGCGGGGGAGGGACCGGATCCGGTCTCTCCCCCGCTTTCTGTTCTCTTCAGGTCTGCTTTCTTTCGTTGTCCGATGGCGGTTTTTCCCTGCTGTCGGGGTGCTGCCGCTCCCAACGCTTCCGCTGGCGCACGCGGACGGCTTCCTCCGCCCTCTCCACGGCATCCGGAAGAATATCCTCCTCCAGCCGGGTTCTGCCCTTCTGCAGGATCGGAATCAGCACCGCGAGCCCCGTGGCCGCCGCCAGCCCCGCCAGCGCGGTGCCCAGCACGCAGCAAAGCCCTGCCCAGTCCTCAATGATCCGGGCCGCATTCTCCCAGTACGGGTAGGCCACCCCTGTTGCCTGCGTGCTGCGGGTGCCGAAGTCGCGCACAAGATTCATCAGCTTCTGGTATTCATACCGTGTCGTATTGCACAGGATGACACCCCGCCCGATGGGGAACTTCTCCCGGACCGCGTTCACAGCGAAGCCTCTGACCGGTTCTGCCACGACGCATTCATAACAGTCGATCTTCGCGCTGTCGTCGATCTGCAGCAGCGCGTCATAGCGCATGAACAGTCTCAGCTCCGTCTCGTCGGCTTTCCTGCTGGCGAAGTCCTGTTCACGCTCGACCACTCCGGCCACTGCAAACGGAACGCCGTTCAGCTTAATCGACATTCCCTGAAGCTCCGTCCCGCCGAAGAGCAGCCAGGCCAGATTCTCGTCCAGAAGCACCCTGTCCTGCATGAGGTCCGTCTGCCGGATATAGTCGCCGCTGAGCAGCCGCAGGGGATGAAAGTCAAAGAAGCTCCCTCCCACTGCGATGCAGGCGGCGGTTCCGTTCCCGTGGTCCGAGACCGCCTTGAGCTCCGCCGAGGTGCTCCAGGCGTCTGACATAAGCTGTTCCTCACCCCGGACATCCAGCGAAGCATCCTGCAGCTTTTTCATCATGGCCGTGCGGAAGCTGCCGATCTGGTTCAGGGTGATTTTTGCATCCACCGGCAGAAAACAGGAGACCTGGCTGAATCCCGTTTCACCGTCGCCCTGCCAGCGCTCCGCCTCCTTCTGTGAGCTCAGGAGCCCCGTGAGCCATGCGCAGATACCGGCACAGACCGCTGCCAGCGCCAGCGACGCGGCGCAGATGCTCAGAAGAACAGACTGTTTTACGAAATGCTTTTTCTTCCTCATGAGGTCGAAAGCCTGACCTGTTCCCCGTTCTTGACCGGGGCGCTGCTGGTGGTGATGACGTAATCCCCGTTCCCGAGGTCAGCCGAGACGGCCGAATTGTTGTCGTCGCTGGCGAGCACCTCTACCGGAACGCGCCGTGCTATATAGCGGTTGCCCAGCGGAGAGTTTTTGGCATCCACTCTCAGCACAAAGCTCCCGTTCGAGTCGCTGCGGATGGCGCTGCTGGGGACGATGATGTCATAGTTTGCGCTCTTCTGTCCGACCGAGATGGTGAGCTCGGAGCCCGCCGTGACATTCCCCGTCAGGTCAAAGGTCAGCAGCTTGTTGGTCTGGGGGTTCTTCTGGTCGATCTTGATGCTGCTCAGCGTAGCGGTGATCTCGCTGCCCCAGTAGAAGTTGGAGACTGTGGCGGTGTCCCCGATGCGGAGCCGGTTTGCCTGGTCGTTTGTCACCGAGAAGGACAGGCTGTAGCCCATATCCGGGACCTCGATGGAGCAGAGGATATCGCCCTTCTGTTTGGTGTCGCCGGCGGTGGCATCGACGGTGAGGATCGTGCCGGCGACCTTGGCCGTGATCTGGCTGTCCTCTCCGCCCATCAGATCGGCGAGCTTTTTCTTCGCCGCCTCGATGTCTTCGCTGATGTTCTTGAGCTCTACGTTCTGCACAGTCTGCTGCTGTGCCAGTGAAGCCATCTGGTAAGACAGGCTCTCATAAGCGTTCGCCAACTCCAGTTCAGCCTGATCATAAGCCTCTTTCTTCTCTTTGTATATCTGTGATTCTACTCTTCCTTCCTCTGTAAGCGCCTTCATCAGCGATGAAAGAGTATTCTCTGCCTGTTCATAATCCCAACGTGTATCATCCAGTGCTATTTCTGCCTCTGCAAGTGCTTTGATAGCAGCTTCAATTTCGGCAGATTGTACGCCCCCCAGTCTTGCTTCAATCTCAGCAATTTCCGCAGCATTAGGATCTTCCGGGCTTTCGCTCATTCTAGCATACTCTTCCCGTTTCTGTTGGAGGAGCTCTTTCTTAGCCAGCAGTTCCAGCTCTTTAGCTTCCGCATCCTCGATCTCCTGCAATACAGTTTTCAGCCTGTCATTCAGGGTCTTCTTGTTCTCTTCATCGAGAGATTCGCCCAGATCTCTGGCTAAATTGTCTCTTTCCTCCCGCAGTGTTGGTAACTCATCCACAACAGACTGCAGAACACTGATATCCGTTTCTAATTGAAGAATCTCTCCATACAACGCCGAAGTGTCAGGAGCAGAAGGTGCCAGAGCATATAGCTCTGCAAGTCTAGCTTCCAAAGCTTCCAGCTCTTCCTCTGTAATATTATAGATGCTCAGCAAGGCATCGAGTTCGGCTTTTCTGGCAGCTGCTTCTGTTTTACGATACTCATATTCTTCCTTTGCCGCATCTCGTTTAGCCTCTGCCAGACTAATCTGTTCACTTAGTGAAGACACTGCTTCTGCTGCCTGTTTTGCGATATCCAGTGCTCTTTTTGCCTCGTCCCTCTTGGTTTTTGCCTGCTGCCAACGGAGATAATCTGCTGAATAGTTTGCAATCGGCCCATTGGCGGCCGTGCGGTCATAGCTGGCCTGAAGCGTGCGCAGGTTCTTTTCCGCTGCTTCGATCTCCTCGCTCGCTCCCTGGCCGAGGGTGAACAGCACGTCGCCCGTCTCTACCTTCTGGCCCACCTTGACCAGGACGCTCTGGATCTGGCGCGTACCCTCGGCCTTCACCTGCTGTGCGCCGTTTGCGGTCACGGTTCCCGTCCCCCGGACGCGCGCGACAATATTGCCGCCCGTGACGGACTGCGTCGCCACCTCAGGGAGGCTCCGGTTCATGATGGTATTGGAAAAGAAGGTCAGCACAAGAAGCACCGCAAGAAAGATGATCGCGGCGTTCTTGACCCATTCTCTGTTTTTCGTTTTCTCCATATCGTCCAGAAATCCTTTCGCTTCTCTGTCTCCCGGCGGGAGACAATGCTATCAGACTTCAGCCCTTTACGCTTCCGGAATTTGCGATCCCTTCCACCAGATACTCCTCTCCGTGCAGGAAGAGCAGCAGGGACGGAACCATATAGACCGTCGCCATTGCGAAGGCCAGGCCGATCTCTCCTGCATTGATCGAGGACAGGAAGACCGACAGCGGCTGCGAATCCGCGTCCTGCAGCAGGATGAGAGGCTGCTCCACCATATTCCAGTAGTCGATGAAGACCAGGATCGCGATCGAGTACAGCGCCGAGCGGCACTGGGGCAGGCAGATTTTCGTAAAGATGTCCCACTCGTTCGCGCCGTCCACCTTGGCCGCCTCGATCAGCGAATACGGGATGCGGCGCATGAACTTTGTCAGCAGAAACACCGAGAAGGGGGCGAACATGCCCGGCAGAATGATGCTCCAGCGGGTGTTCAGGATCCCCAGCCAGCTGCTGACCAGATAGTTCGGCACCAGAGTCACCTGGTAGGGCATCAGCATCAGGATCACGTAGAAAAAGAAGATGCCGCTCCGAATCTTTCCGCGCCAGCGGGTGAAGCTGTAGGCCGCCACCGACGCCACCGATACCTGCAGGATCACAATCGGTATCACCAGCATGACGCTGTTCCAGAACTTGAGGAGGTAGTCCGGTGATTTGATCAGGCCGGAGATGTACTGCTCCAGAGTAACCTGATCCGGGATGAACTTCAGGTTCACGGTCTTCGAAACGTATCCGCCGGTGGTCGTTGAGAAGATCATGCCGTAGTTTGACTTGATCTCCGCCTCGGACATGAACGAGTTTGTAAACGTCAGCACCGTCGGCAGCAGAAAGGCCACCGCAAAGATCAGGCAGAGCAGGAACATGACGCCTCGGGAGAAGTAGCGTTTCTTCTTCATCCCTCCACGTCCTTTCCGAACCAGTCCTCGATCTTGAAGAGCAGGGCGATCAGCACCACCATCACGACGGCCATGATCACCGCCGCCGCAGACAGCTTCTGGTAGTCCAGTGAACGGAAGGTGTTGTTCATGAAGTGCTGGAGCATATAGAGCTCCTCATAGGGGTAGTCCCCCGTCAGCAGATAGACCTCGCGGAAGACCTTGAAGGAGTTGATGAGAGAGAGAATCGTCACAAAAAGGACCGTCGGGGACAGGTAGCGCAGCTTGATGGCAAAGAACTTGTATGCCTCGGAGGCGCCCTCCACGTCTGCGACCTCCAGCAGGTCCTTCGGGATATTGGACAGCCCCGCCATGAAGAGAATCATGTTGTAGCCCAGATTCTTCCACAGGAAGAGAATCAGCACCACCCACTGACAGTGGTCGCTCTGCAGCCAGTCGATCCGCTCCGCGCCGAAGAGCATCAGGAACTCATTGATCGTACCGTTGTAGTTGAAGAGCACCTGCCAGATCAGCACGACCGAGGCCACCGGCACCATCATCGGGCTCAGGAAGAAGGTGCGGAACTGGCTCTTCAGCGGGATGCGCGCCTCCAGCATGAGGGCCAGAACAATCGCCAGGATCACGGCCAGCGGCACCGCCACTGCCGAAAACCGCAGGGTGTTCTTCGACGCGGTGAGGAATGCGGAGTTGTGCAGAAGCCTCGTAAAATTGTCCAGGAACACAAAGTTCCGCGAACCCACGCCGTCAATCAGCGAATAGTACACCACCACGCCGAAGGGGACAATGAAGAACACGGCCACACCCGCCAGGCTCGGGAACAGAAAGCAGAGACTCCGGATAAAATCCTGCCTGCGCTCCGCCCGTCCTTCCGCTGTGCGCTTTTGACGCGTCTTCCTCATTTTCCGCTTCCTTTTCGCAGATTAATTCATATGAGTATACAACGGGCTGCAGGGCTCTTCAAGTGCGGCTGCCGAAATTTAAGAAAAAGTTTTCAGTTTCCCGCAGGCTGCCTCTTCCCCTCCCCTGCTTTCTCCCGGAATCTCTCTTTTCGGGCCGTCTGCGGCACAACCCCGTCCGTGGCATTGACCCGGGGGGCTTTCTGTGCTATGATGCATCCACAGCAGTTCACAGATGCAATTCTGAACAGAGAGGCGGCAACATCATGAAATATACTGCAGCGGTCATCACCGTCAGCGACAAAGGCTCCCGGGGCGAGCGCATGGATACCAGCGGCCCGGCTGTGCGGGCGATGCTGGAGGAGGCGGGCTTCGAGGTCGTGTATACCTCGATCATCCCGGATGAGATGGATCAGATCCGGGCTGAGCTCATCTCGTGTGCGGATGAGAAGAAGATCCATCTTGTGATGACGACGGGCGGCACAGGCTTCTCGCAGCGGGATATCACGCCGGAGGCCACCCTCTCGGTGGTCGAGCGCGAGACCCGCGGCATTCCCGAAGCCATGCGATGGGCCAGCCTGCAGATCACTCCCCGCGGCTGTCTCAGCCGGAGTGCGGCCGGGATCCGGGGCAAAACTCTGATCGTCAACCTCCCGGGGAGCGAGAAGGCAGCCAGGGAGAACCTCGCTGCCGTTATGGACGCGCTCTGCCACGGGATGGACATGATGTGCGCCGACGGCTCCACCGACCACGACGGGCACCACCATCACGGCCATCATGAACACGGCGGGCACGGAGAACACTGAAGCTCCAGGATCCGTCCCGCTGACCGACGAACCCCGCTGCCTCCCGGCAGCGGGGTTCGCTGTTTTCTGGATGGATTCAGGCCGTTCAGGCCTTCTTTTTCAGCTCTTCGATCCTGGACAGGATCATTTTTTCGTTATACAGGAAGAAGAGGCATGCGCCGATCAGGCAGGTGACTGTGGCCACCACCGCGGTGCTGCGATAGCTGGCCGCGGTCTTCGCCACGGTCATGGAGGTGAAGACCACCATGGCGAGCGCCTGGCCCATCTTGAAGGCGAAGGTGCGGGCCGCAAAGAACATGCCGCTGCGGTCCTCTCCGGTCTCCAGGCGGCTGAGCTCCGCCACGTCGGCCACACAGGCCTGCGGCAGGATCCCGAGGATCGCCATGGGCACGGAGGCGCAGACCGCCACGATGAAGCCCCAGTACAGGCCCTTGCCGCAGATCGAGGTGATCAGGAACACCAGCGCATAGGCGAAGAAGCCCGTGATGATCAGCCTCTTCTTGCCCAGCTTCGGCGCCAGCCTGTTCACCAGCGGGTACAGCAGGACGCTGATGAAGGTCATGGTCGCCGTCAGGACAAAGGTCCAGGTATCCTCGATCTCCATGAGCTTGGTCTCGTAGAAGGCGAGGCCCGTCTGGAACAGGGTCAGCGCGAAGAAGTAGATCACGTCGCTGTACACGAAGCGGCGGAACTGCCCGTTGGAGAAGGTCTTGAGCAGGGAGCTGAAGGCCGGGGTCTCGCTGGGCCTGGAGTCGATGTACTCGCGCTCCTTGATGTAGAAGGACGGGACCAGCATCGCGATGCAGGCGATCGTGCTCATGATCGCCACCGCGAGGCGGATCGAGCCCGCCTGTCCGACCGCACCCTCCAGCATGCCCGCCACGTTCGGCAGCATGAAGGAGATGCTCTGGCCGGCGATAAAGGTGAAGGAGATGTAGGTCGAGACGTTGATGCGGTGTTCCTGCGTGTCGCCGAGCTCCGCGATCAGCGCGTTGTAGGGCGTGCAGAAGATCGTCATGACCAGATAGAAGGCCATCAGCATCGCAAACAGCAGCACGTCGTTGACCGCGATGTTGCCGGTCTGCGGCACGGTAAAGAGGCCGATGGTGACGAGGGCAAAGGGAATCGCCACCGTGCGCATGAAGGGGATGCGGCGGCCTCCCTTATAGTTGCTTCGGTCCGACCAGCCTGCAATCAGCGGGTCCGTGATCGCATCAAAGATACGCCCCACGGCCAGAACAAGCCCGAACAGAGTGAGCTTGAAGAGGATCGGGTTCTGGGTGATGCCGGAGGCGAAGATCCCCGTATTCGGGTTCTGGGCGTCCGGACTGCCGGTGTAGTAGTAGACCATCCAGTTGGAGACGATGCCGGACAGCAGGCTCCATCCGAACTGGCCGATCGCGAAGATCCAGAGCAGCTTGTTGGTGATCGGTCTGAGCTGTTTCGTTTTCATAGAGACAGTTTTCCTTTCTCTTGAGCTCTGCAGGCTCTTCTTCTCTGTGCTTCCGCACGGCAGGGAAAGCGCTTTGGGCCGGGCTTTGCTCAGGCTTTGCTGTTTTTACGTCCGACCGCCTTGCCGATCAGCATGACGACGGCGAAGACGATCAGATACCAGAAGTTCTCCATCCTGTGGCCCACCAGGCAGGCATAGACCATGAACAGCGAGCCCAGGATCGCCAGAACCGGGATCACGTAGCGGCGCATGGCGCTCTCATCGGTCGCCTTGCGCATCCAGCAGATGAAGATGGGGATATACATGGCGTAGATCGTGACGATGGGCAGCTCCGAGGCATCGAAGCTGAACACCACGCTCTCGAAGGCCGTACCCGTAAAGACCTTTGCGCCGCCCCAGAGCTCGATGACGCTGGCGAAGATGAAGTAGGCACCCCAGAAGGCGCAGAGCAGCAGGCCGAGGATGGCCGAGTTGGACGGCATGTTGGACTTCCGGTCCACCTGGACGAAGAGCTCCGGATTCGGTCCCTCGCCGCGGGCGGCCAGAGAGTAGGCGCCGCGGCAGCAGCCCAGCATCAGGCCGTTCATGGTGCCGGCGCAGGAGATGGCGACAAAGAGGTTCAGAATATTGCCGAGCAGCCCGCCGAAGATGTTGACGAATGCGCTCGTGGCGCCCTCGGCCATCAGTACGTCCACGGAGGCGCCGCCGGCCACGCCGATGTAATAGCAGATATAGGTTGCGATGATGATGATTCCGCCCAGGATCAGCGCCTTCGGAAGATTCCGCTTGGCATCCTTGAGCTCGGCGTTGATGGTGGTCGCGATGATCCAGCCCTCATAGGCAAAGGAGGTCGCGCAGACCGAGGCCAGCAGCGGCGCCGCGGTTCCGCCCTGTCCGGCGGAGGCGGTGGCAAAGTTCGACACCAGCATGTGGTTCTCGCCGAGGAGCCCCACCAGGATGCCGACCACGGCCATGAGGCCCAGGGGAATCAGCTTGATGACGGTGGTGGTGGTCTGGAACTTGCCCGCCAGCTTCGGCGAGAGCGCGTTCACGACGTACGCGCAGACCAGATACACCATCATCAGGACCATGCACTCCGGTCCGATGACGCAGCCGCCCTGTGCGGCGGGAATGACCAGCGGAAAGTCCGGCCAGCAGGAGGTGATGAAGACCAGGGAGTAGCGCGCGGTAAGCCAGGCCAGAATCACGGTGAGCGTGGGATAGTAGATGATGGTCATGAACCAGCCCATATAGTAGCCGTAGCGCGGCCCTACCGTCGCCTCGGCATAGTCGACGACGCCGTTGACCTTCTCATACTTCTGGGCCATGGACGCAAATGCCAGGATGCAGAAAATCATGATCAGGCCGCCGATGATCCATGCAAGGATGCCGAGCGGCATGTTTCCTTCCGTCTTCTGAAGGATGGTCTGTGCCTTGAAGAAGACGCCCGAGCCGATGACAATCCCGACAACCATGCAGATTGCCGTAAAGAGACCGTATTTTCGCTCCAGTTTGTTTTCCATTGTTTTTCCTGTTTTCCTCCCAGATGTTTTTTGTACCGTTCCGGTACGGGTTCATTTTAGCAAGAATCCCGGAAAAAGCAAGCCATCACCTTGGACCGATCTGTATAGACACTTTATGTTCAGATGACAACCTCCACCCGGCTGCCGCCGCTCTTCTCCTTGGACAGTTACATCGTTATATAAATCACTGTTTATCAAGACAAGCCCGCAGGCGCTTTGGAGCTTTTAGATTAGTGTCTTCTGAATGCGTTATTACAACTTCGGAGTCACCAACCCGATGCTGATCTTCTTATTGCAGCTTTGTCTGTCTCCTCAGTCCACCACAAAGGGGATATTATTTTTTTTGGCGTACTGCTCGGCAAAAGAGCCTGCTGCAGCGCGAATAGTAATATCCGGGCATCCCAAGAAAGCATTATTCCCTATTGCTTTCAAACAAGTTGGAAGCTTAATCTCTTTTATTCTTTCACAGAAATGGAATGTATTGTCGCCAATACTTGCTATATCAGATAAGCCTTCCACTTTCACAAGATTCCGGCACCATTGAAATGTCCCCATTATAGACGGAGAATAATATGCCTCGCTAAATCCGCTTTTCAGTTCTGTCAAGCCTTTCGGGAGACGGATGCTAAGAAGGCTTTCGCACCGATAAAAAGCTCCTGGGCCTATGCTTTCTATTGTCGATGGGAGCGAAATGCTTACTAACTCTTTACAACAGGCAAACGCAAAGGCTCCGATTTTCCGGACTCCTTCCGGTATTACTACGCTTTTGACCTTTTCTCTTCTCTGGCTTAGTGTCTTTTGCTGACTTGCTTTTTCTGCCGCCATTACATAGTCTCCTAACACCGTTACAGGCCTCTTTCCAATTTTTTCAGGGATAGTTACATCAGTATCATTTCCTTTGTAAGATGTGAGGCATAAACTTCCATCAGGGAGAACTGCGTAACTCCAAGATTTCTTCGAGTCACAAGGCACTAAAGGTTCTGGAGAAACGTTCTGTTCGGCTCTCTCGGTGCTTTTCTTTTCTTCCTTAAATCTTATTCCATTTTTTATTGCAAATGCCTCTCCAACGCTTCCCTTTGATGCATGGATCGTTCGTTTTTTCCCTTGAATGGCATAGTCTTCAATGTTGCAAATACTATCAGGCAAGTATAAATCCTTCAGGTCATGCATCCCCCAGAATGTCCTTTTGCCAATTCTCTCCACGCCTTCTTCAATAATGACAGTTTTTATTCCGCTTCTGGCGGAAAAAGCCTTGTCTCCAAGTTCTTTTACCGGATACTCAGCAATTCTAGCAGGGACAACGACTGATTCTGTAGCGGGCCCCCTATAGCCGCCGATCCTCGCAACACCGCCTGCGATTGAGACTGTAAAAGTTTTTCTCCAATCAGCAAGGGACTTTTCCCGTATACCAAGCTCTTTCTCGTCTTTTTCATTATGAAGTAATTCTACTTGTGCATCGGAGTATCGACCGGCCATTAATTGGAGAAGCATGCTTTTCATCTCTGTATTTGAATCTTTTTCCGCCTGCTCGATGTATGTTTCCAGTTCTTCCAATTCGAGCTTTTTCTGCAGAGACAAAAGTCTTTCTAGTGCTCCGATCTCATTTTTTCTATATAGCTCTCGAAACCATTCCTTTTTCTGCTCTTTCAAGCAAAGGAATTTTACAATCTCTTTCTCCAACGCCTGGCATATGCTTTCCCCTCGTAAATACGATAATATGATTTCGTTCTTTAGCAGCTCTTTCCGAATCATTTCTGTTCCTATTTTTTTCAGCGTTGATTCTGATAACGTCATGCTCGTCAGGCTGCTACAGTCTGAGAATGCCCTGTTTTCGATGTCCGTCACACTCTCCGGGATTGTCACGCTTGTCAGACTGCTGCATCCGTAGAATGCGCTGTTGCCGATGCTCTTCACGCTCTCCGGGATTGTCACGCTTGTCAGACTGCGGCATCCGTAGAATGCGCTCCTGCCGATGCTCGTCACGCTGTTCGGAATTCTAACTGTCTCCACATCCGGGAATGAACTGACTGCCCTGCCCTCCAGGATCAGTAATTCAGGAACTCTGATAATCATGGTTTCAGGAGATTCAAATAAGATGAAAGATTGTATGATATCAGATTTCAGATTGATTTTGAAAGCTGGCCGAACCGCGAGCCTGCCGTCCACGCCGTAGCCGCTGCAGTAGATGTAGCCACCGTCGTAGACGTTCACGGCGTAGTCACTGCTGCAGCCCGGCGACCGGAGCCACCACCATCTGGATGTGCTGGGCCACCTGGGGCTGGGCGCACGATCTTTGTTATCCTTGAAATATTTTTTTGCTTCGTCGATGTTGAGCAGGAAGATCTTATCCTTCGTCAGATTTCCGCCCTCCGTACCGTACTCTGGATTATTCGGATTCTCAAGTTCCGTCTCAACAACCGCAGCCTTCTCTTCAGCGGAAAAGATCTTCTCACAGTATTCTCCGTTCAGCCAGGCTCGCAGAGAGCATTGCTCCCAGGTAGTATTCTCCCTTTTTTCATGGTAGGCTCTGTTGCAGACCGGTTCCTCCGCAATCAGAAGAGCCGTCTCATGCTCCCGGTCGACCTCCAGCACCCGCCACGGTGTTCTCTCTGTTCCGAACCACAGCAATGCACCCGGCTTGAATTCCATTTCCCTATAGGTCGTCATAGTATCAGATGCTGTCGTCATGCTGCTCTCCTCCTGCGTTATGTTGTTGTCCAGAATATTGTACAATTCTATTCCAACCGTAACATCATAGCCACTTCTCAGTAGTTCAAAGTAAACGATATTCTCAATGATGTGTTCCTGGCGATGATCTGATTCTGCTGAATTCCTGTTTCAACGAGATGCCTCTGCATCAGTTTTAACAGACTGGATTTTCCGCATCTGCGGATTCCCGTGACCACCTCAAAAAATCAAGTTTAGGGTATCGATAACCAAAACTCGATTATTTCGGAAGTTTTTGTTGCGTTGTGCACGTGTATTTGCATTCATCTGATACTGTCTTGTTTATCAGCAACAGCTCAGACGACAACCTCCACCCGGCTGCCGCCGCTCTTCTCCTTGGTCACCACGATCTGGCGGTCAATCCGCTCCTTCAGTTCCGAGACGTGCGAGATGATCCCGACCAGCCGGTTGCTGTCCGCAAGGCCGGTCAGCGCCCGGATTGCCTGCTGCAGTGATTCCTCATCCAGCGAGCCGAAGCCCTCGTCCACAAACATGGTGTCAAGCTGGATGCCTCCGGCTGAGGATTGGATCTCATCCGAAAGGCCGAGGGCCAACGAGAGCGATGCCTTGAAGGACTCGCCCCCAGACAGGGTCTTCACGCTGCGTTCCGTGCCGTTGTAATGGTCGATCACGCTCAGCTCCAGACCGCTCTGCGATCGGAGATTCTCCGCGGTGTCGCTGCGTTTCAGATCGTACTGTCCATTGGACATCACAAAGAACCGGGTGTTCGCCCGTGCGACGATCCGGTCGAAGAAGGTCGTCTGGACGTAGGTTTCCAGCATAATCCGCTCCTTGCCGGACACCGTGCCGTTTGCCGTGTCCGACAGCGCCTTCAGCCACGAGTATTTCTGTTCCAGTTTTTCCAGTGCCTCGCTCTCCCTCTTCATGCTCTCCAGAATGCCGCGGTTGGTATCCAGCCGGATGCCGCAGACCCGCTTTACCTCCTCCAGCTCCGCTCTCTCCGCCTCCAGTTTTTCCTTTTCCTCCTGTAGAACTGCGTCGTCAGGGAGATTTTCAAACTGCTTCAGCTGCTCCCGAAGCTGTGTGAGCTGTCCCCGGATCAGATCAGCCTCCTCCTTGCAGCGCTGATGATTCTTCCGGGCCTCGTCGATCTCCTTCATCATAGCCGCCTGCCTCGTTTCGAGCTCTGCCTGGTGTTCGGCGGCCTCCTGCTCGGTCTCGAAGCGCAGGGTCCCGGACAGCTCTTCGACCTGCCTCTCCGTGCCCTCGATCTGCGTCTGCAGCGAGCTCAGCTCCTTCTCCAGGGTCCCGATCTCCGCTTCCGCCCGCTTCAGGGCGGCGTCTTCCTCGGGGATCCTCGCGTCCAGCGTCCGCTTCTTTCCGATCCGCTCCTCTGCAGTCCGGAGGGCGGAGGCCAGTTCTCCGAGTTTCGCCCCGACCGTCTCAAGCTCCCGCTCCGTCTCCGCGGCGGCCTTCTCCGGGGCGCTCAGATCGACGCTCTTTTCGAGATGCTCCCGCAGCTGCCGCAGCCGGCCCTCTCCGGTCCTGTATGCCTCCCGGCTCTTCCGGCAGGCCTGCTCCGCCCGGTCCAGCCGCTCCCGGATCTGCCGGACCTGCTGTTCGAGGCTTTCGCACTCCCGCTGTGCCTCCTCCTTCGTGCCGAAGAGCAGCCGGATCGCCCCGATCTGCTGCGTGAGGCTCTCGGTCCGGGCCTGCAGATAGGCGCTCCTCTGCTCCGCCGTCTGCAGCGCGGTCTTCTTTCCGGCAAGCGCCTCCTCCAGGCCCGGGATGGCCGCGGAGAGCTTCTCCCTGCGCTCTTCCCGCTCTGTCTCCTGCCGGATCTGCCGCTCCGCCGCTGTCAGTTCCGTCTCCGTGTCCAGGATCAGCTGCGGCAGTACGGCGCTCAGCTCCTCAAAGGCTACTTCGGCCAGCAGGCTCCGGCTCTTTTTCTCCAGCTCCTCGTGTCTGGTGTTCCGCTCCGTGTTCAGCCGCGCCGCTTCCAGACTTGCGCTGCTGGCGTCCTGCTGCGCCTTCTCCTCCTGCTGCTTCGCATCTTTCAGCTCCGCCTCCCCCGGTGCCTGGGCCGAGATCCGGGCCAGAGCGGGATGATGGACCGAGCCGCAGACCGGGCAGGGTTTTCCCTCCGCCAGCTCTGCCGCCAGAATGCCGGCCTGCTCGTTCATAAAAGCCTGATTCATCGCGCTCCAGCGAGCGTTTGCGTCGCGCCAGACCGCGCTCGCCGTGAGATAACGCTGCTGCGCGGCATCCGCCCTTCTCCCGAGCTCCTCCAGCTGTGTCCGCGCTGTCTGCAGCTCCCGCAGATCCCCGCTCTTCCGGCGGAGCTGATCGCACTCCGCGGTCAGCCTCCGGCGATTCTCTCCGGCATCCGCAAGGCTCTGCAGCTCGTCCTTTGCAAGCCGCAGACCGTTCTCATCCGTTTCCAGCTCTGTCTTCAGCGCGCCAAGGCTCTCCTCGAGCGTCTTCCTCTCCGTCTGCGCATCGGCCAGTTCCTGCGAGAGCTTCGCTTTTTCATCGTAGCGCGGGAACTCTGTCCGGATCCTCGTCGCCCGGTCTGTCAGGGTCTCTGCCTCGTCCGACCGGAGATGCGCCTGCTGAAGCGCTTCCTCCAGGGCGGTCAGGTCCTTCTCCGCCTTCTGCTGGGCATTCTGCAGCTTCCGATAGTCCGTGATCGTGTGCAGGAGTTCATTCAGGCTCCCGGATTTGGTCTCCAGGCCTTCCCTCTCCCGCAGCAGCCGCTCCTTCTCCGCGTCCGCGCCCTCCAGCGTCTTTCTCTCCTCCGTCATCCGCTGCAGCGCCAGGCTGCGGGCTTCCTTCTCTTCCGTATTCCGTTGCAGGAGCTCCGCCGCGGCGGACTTCTTCTCCTCCGTCGCCCTCTGTGTTCTGCGCAGCTCCTCCCGCTTCCGATAATCCGGGAGCTTCAGGCGCAGGGCGGCGATCTCTTCCTTCAGGCTGTCCGCCTGCCTCTGGCTCTCCGCCGCCTGCTCCAGCCGACCGGCCGCCTCGCTCAGCTCCGCCTCCCGGAGCTCCCGGGTCCTCTCCCCGGAGGCCAGCGCCGTCTTTGTCTTCTCGCGCTCCGCGGCCCAGCTGAGCTTCAGCTCCGCCGCGCTGACTTCTTTCGCGGTCTCGGCCAGGCTGTTCTCCGTGCGGACCGATTCCTCCCAGTCCCGGCCGATCAGCTCCTCCAGCAGGGCGCAGACCTCCTCCGTGGGCATTTCGCCCGCCTGGGCCCTCTCAACCTCGGCACGGCGCAGCTCGGTCTCGGAGCAGCGTATGCCGCTCATATACTGGCGGATACTCCGGCGCTCGCCGTCGCACTCCGTGTTCAGCTTTCTCAGGTCTTCTTTCAGCCGGTCCTGAAAGATCTGGTAGTAGGTCGTGTGGAAGATCTCGCGGAAGATGGCCTGACGCTCCTTCGTGTCGGCCAGCAGCAGCCGGAGGAAGTCCCCCTGCGCGATCATCGCGATCTGCGAGAACTGATTCCGGTCGATGCCCAGGATATCCCGGACCGCCGCCGTGACCTCCCTTGCCTTCGTCACCCGCCGCCCGTCCGGAAAACGGAGCTCGGCCTCGGCGCTCTGCTTTGTCACACCGCCGCCGCGCTTCGCCGGGCGCTCGTATTCCGGGTTCCGGCGGATCCAATATTCCTTTCCCGCATATGCGAAGACCAGCTCCACCCAGGTCGGGGTATCCGGATCGGCATACTTGGAGCGCATCATGCCGGTCTCGCGGGCGCTGCCGCTGGGCTCGCCGTACAGGGCATAGGTCACGGCGTCGAAGATCGTCGTCTTCCCTGCCCCGGTATCGCCGGTGATCAGATACAGCCCGTTCTTCCCGAGCTTCTCAAAGTCGATTTCGGTCCTTCCCGCATAGGGGCCGAACGCAGACATCGTCAGTTTCAGCGGTCTCATGCTCTGTCCTCCCAGATCTTCTCGATCAGTTCTTCTGCATAGGCTCGCTGTTCCTCCGACATCGGGCCGCCGTTCTGCTTCTGATACAGCTCCCCGAAAAGCTCCAGCGGGCTCTTTCGCTCCACATCCTCCGCACGGCCGATCTCGGTTTGCGTTCTAGTGCGGCGGTTGTCATAACTCAGCTTCATGAGATTCGGGTAGATCACACGGAGCTTGCTCATCACCTCGGGGATCTCCTCCTCGTCAGTGAGGGTGATATGGAGATAGTCCTCCCTGTTTGTCCCGATATAGTTCTCCCGCGCGGTCAGTTCCATATAGGTCCCGCGGATCTCGCGCAGATCCCGTTTCGGGACGAGCGGTACCGTACGCACCCGCAGGGCGTCCAGGCTGCCCTTTTCTCCGAGCTCGACCACGGTCACGGACTTCTCATGGGACGCTTCGGAGAAGGAATACTTCAGCGGCGTCCCGCAGTAGCGGATCCGCTCCGAGTCGATATTCTGCGGTCCGTGGATGTGCCCCAGCGCCACATAGTCGAAGCCATCGAAGACCCAGGAATCCACGTTGTCCGAGCCGCCCACCGAGCTCTCTTCGGAGTCCGACCGCTCCGCGCCGGTGACAAACTGGTGTGTCACCAGGACGTTTCGCTGCTCAGGGTCAATCTCCATCTTTTCGACGGCGACCCGGACCGCATCGGTGTAGGAGCCGATCTCCTCCTCCGAGAACCACCGGCGCACGTGGGTGGGCTTCACGAAGGGCAGCATCCAGAAGTTCACCGGGCCAAACCGGTCCTCCAGGGTGATGGGCTCGATCCTTCCGTTATACACCGGCGACAGGTGGATGCCGCTTGTGTCCAGCAGCCTGGAGGCGAACGCGATCCGCTCCGGCGAGTCGTGGTTGCCGCTGATTGCGAACACTTGCAGCCGGCGCTCGGCAAGACTGCAGAGAAAGTCGTCAAACAGCGTCACCGCCTCCGCCGGCGGTACGGACTTGTCGTAGATGTCCCCCGCCAGGATGACGGCATCCGGTTTTTCTGCATCGATGATGTTCAGGCACTTCTGCAGGATATCCTTCTGGTCCTCCAGCATGCTGAACTCGTTGACCCGCTTCCCCAGATGCAGGTCGGACAGATGAATCAGCTTCAAATCAGTGTGCTCCCTTCTCTGTTGTCAGATCAGATCCAGCGTGAACTCGTCCATCGGGTCGAAGTCCGCGAAATGATCGTTCTTATACTCCATCAGCATGGGCAGTACGTTCGCTGCCTTGTTTCCAGAAGCCCCGTATCACGTCGGGCGCCGGAAGGCATCGATCCCGCTGACGGAGAGCAGCTTTCGGTAGAAATCATCCTGCCGCAGCTCGTACCGATGCAGCGCATAGAGCCTGTTATATCTCAGTTTCATGCCTGCGGGAAGCTCTGTTTTTTCGATATACACCAGGATGATCCTCTTTCCTTCATCCCGCGCATAGTTCAGCTCATCTCTGCAGTTTTCCGACTCCAGGTATTCAGGAGATATCATGGCAATCACCAGATCACAGCGGGCGATCTGATCCGCAATATTGTCATCCCACCCGGCTCCCGGTTCAATTCCTTCATCATACCAGATGCGGAAGCCCCTTTCTGTCATCTCCTGAATCAGAGGATGCACAAGATCCGCTTCATGATGTGAATACGATACAAACAGATGTTTTTCATCCCCTGTATAGGCAATCGGCTTAGGTTTCTGCTGCTCCGCTGAAGGAAGCTCCCGGAATCCGGCTGTCTCAGCGTCCGGCATGCTCTGAGCATCAGCAGCACTGAGGATTCGCCCGCAGAGCCTTACAAACAGGACCGCCTGCTTTGCGTGTCTGCTGCGCCTGGAAATCGGTTCGACATAGCTGACCTCGGCACTGTCGATGATCAGCCTCCCTTCATCATGGAACGGCGCCAGCGCGTTGCAGAGTTCTGCCGGCATATGCCCCACGTTGTTCCCTTTTTCCGTTTCCATGGTGAAGTTATTCGGGTTGTAGGGGTTTTCCGCATCCCGGAGAATCCGGATCGGATCTCCGAGACGGACCTTTTCAATTACTTCGGTTCTTCCGTCATATCGTGTTCCTCTGGCTTCAAAGCGGAGGATCAGGCTGCCTGAGGCCGGATCGTAGAATCCGTCAGACTGGTCGAGGTATTCCATCATTCCCGGCTCAAACCAGTCCGGTCCGACCTGTCCCGCAAGCTCCTGCCGATGGTGAAGCTTCTGAATCTCAGAGTTCAGCTTCTCAACCTGCTGCTGTGTTATCATCTGCTCCCCTCCGCTTCGTCCAGTTCTCTGTAGAACGCCTCACTGCTGGTATACAGGCGATCCAATGTCCCGTCATAGTACAGATCTGACTCCGTGATTTTCCCCAGTATGTCAGATCGATTCTCCGGATGGCAGCCGAATTCTTCCTGCAGTACCGTCAGCAGATCCAGCATGTCCATGCTTTTCTGCTCCTTCACCAGGCTTTCGATGAGGCCGCGGATCGTAACATTTTTCCGGTCTTTCAGAAACACCGTCGTGCCATAGACCTGCCCGGATGAAAATCTTTCGTCCGACTGCAGTACAGCGGCATAGAACAGATCTTCAAACCCCAGGTCGAACAGTTCGGAGTCAAACCCGGCTTTTCTCAGCGACCTGATGCTGAAGAAGGTTCCGTTCTCCGCGCAGTTCCACACATCATCACAGAATTCCTGTAGATTTTCCTTTGTAATTCCGGATTTCTGCAGCTGACGGATGTGGATGAACTGGTTCGGCTCAAACTCAATGAGATCAAGGTTTTCCCGAAGGCTCTGAAACGTCTGGTAAAAAACCGCACCGGTATAGCGTTTCTTATATGGCGTGATATCCAGAAAATCAGAGCGCGTCAGAATATCTCTGTAGTATGCGTCCAGGGACGGGTAATGCTGAAAAGCATATCGGGACAGGACGGTAAAGCCCATCTGCTTGAGGTTATAGGTATTGATCTCGTTCAGGTCAGCCTCCGGGTAAAGCCCCGCATAGATCCGTCGGATTTCATCGAGATAGTAAAAGTCCTCGGTCAGCGCAGCCTGCAGCTGCATCCGATGCTCCGTCGCCATGGGCTTCTGATCCACGGTATATACGCCCTGGTGGAGATATGCCGAAAAAGGCTTAAGATAGGTTCCTGTGGTAATACCGGGCTCAAAGCCATACATGTCGCTGACGATCTCAGCCAGCTCCGTTACTCTGATCGGCGCGTTTTCCACAATCAGCTCCCACATGGCAGAATCCATATTGAAGCTTCCGAATCGGATATTGGGCATATCGCAGCACAGGAATTCGTGAAAATCGCCGTCTTTCACTGTCTTGCGGAGCAGGTTATGCAGCTCATAGTGATCCCTGATGTCATATTTTCTCATGAGTTCCGGATACTCCCGGAACAGCTTTTTCGTCGAGATTTCGATATTCTCGAAGGAATTCAGGTCCAGGGTGTCGTACAGTTCCTGGTAATCGCGGCCGTCAATGTCATAGTAGCGCAGCTTTCCTCCCAGGCTCCAGAGCACACAGCGTTCTTCCCGGATTCTGCCCAGTCTCGTCCGGATGACTGCCTCTGTAATGAGAAGATCTTCGTCCTCAATGTCCCGCTCTTTCAGAAAGCCGTTATACTGACTGACAAAATCCCTGAAGGGCATGGCATCTCTGCAGATCTTTTTTACTGCGATTCTTTCGAGTTCCGACCGCGTTTTCTCAACCCATACGCCGTCGATGAAAACCCTGTTTCGATTCAGGTAATTCTTGATCTTCAGGCGGAGCCCCGCATCCAGCCCCCGGACATCTTCCAGCGCTTCCCGGAGATCCTTCCTGCCTTTTCCGGCATCCATCATATCGAGATAGCGGAAAACCGATTCCGGGATTCCGAGCCACTCGGTCGCATCCTTTCGCTCAAACGAGTAGGTCTCACAGAAGTAGCGGTAATAATCCTCGTCAAAGTATTCCTTTCCGGTCGCATCAGCGTGCCACCGGCGAACTTTCCTGGCGGTTTTCGCAATGATCTGGCGAACGCGTTCTCGGGTCAGGTCATACTCCTTTCCGATCTCATCCAGCGTCCTGCCTTCCAGACGTTTCCGCAGGATTTCTCTGCTGCGCTCGTTGATTCCCTCTGCCCGGTCCAGCTCATCCGTGAACTTTTCGTATACGCGGTAGCACCGGAAGTCCACATATTCCAGCTCACCGGCCGCCAGCAGCGCTCCGATCACCTTTTTCAGCCGCTCCTCTTCGACCTGCTCCGGAAGCTGAAGCGCATCTCTCATCTCCTTCAGGCTGTAGCCGACAAATCCGTGTTCCTGCCAGAGGCCAGGAATCATCGTTCTCAGTCGTTCATCATCGATTCTCTGCGCTTCCGCAGCCGCATCAGCGCCGCCCGGCAGGAGCCTGCTTTCGTTTTCTGTCAGATACTTTCTGACTGCCTCTGTGATGATCCGGATGGTTTTCGTTCCCAGCGCTCTGGTCTTCTGAAGATCCTGCTCATTCAGGAATATGATATCGCTCATCATCCGGTATCCGCTCGCATTCAGCCCGTTGTGCGCGCGTGCGGACATCGGTATCCTGGTGAGTTCCACGTCGATCTCCCTGGCGTTGCTGAGAATCAGGTCATGATACTGCGGCAGGTGAATCGCCTCGAAGATGGACAGATCCGGCATTTCCGTCCGTTCATCCTCGTTCTGAAACTCGTCTGTGTGTTCCTCCAGATATCTGCGGCACTGTTCCGCAATCTCCTCGGCTGCGCCTCTTGTCATACCCGGAATCTGCATCAGTTCGTTTATCCCGAGAAAGACAATCTGCTCGAGCGAGCGGTATCCGCTGAAGAACAGCAGGTTGTATACCTGCGTTGGCAGCATGCTGAGTTCCCCGATGGAAACCGGATGCTCTCTGAGCCGTCTGAGGACGTTTTCTTCTGAGCTGTCCGTCCTTTCGCCGGTTTCAGCGTTCTCCATGAAGGCAGCGGGGTTTTCTTTCAGCTCACCGATTTTCAGCATGATTTCTTCAACAGATTTCTGTCCGACGTTGCGCAGCCCGAAAATCTGTTCCCACGTCAGCTCTATCAGCTGAGCCGCATTATTGATGCTCCCCCTGTGGAGCGCGTTTTTCGAACGTCTTGAGAGCCCGAGCTGATCAATGGATATATTACTCAGATCCATATTTCTTCCTCACATTACAGCATCTCTCTGAAGCCGCTCACAATGCTTCCAAGTCGGTCGAGCTCCGCTTTCAGAACTCCCCGCTCTTCTTCGCCCAGTCTGCCAAACATCCGGGAATCCACTTCCATCATCAGGTTGATACACTTGGATACGTTTTCGGACGGTTTCGCCTTCATCTGCTGTGACCGTGAACGGAGCAGCGCTCTCTGAAGAGAGAGCTGGAGTTCCTCTGCCTGCTCGGAATGCCGGTCTGCAAACCGGTCTGCATCAGCTCTGGAATGGATCTCTGCCTCTCCGAACTGGTTGTTTACTGCTCCGCAGAGCTTTTTCTGATCCTCAAAATACTCTTCGTATGTGCCGGTCCGGATCAGATTTCTCAGATCCCGGATGTATTTTCTCTGATCCGGGATTGCTTTCATCATGGTGTTTGTGAAGACGATCTGTTTCAGTTCGTTTCTCTCCTGTTCCTTCAGCTGGTGAAGCGGCGCCATCATCTCCTGAAACAGGTCTGTGATCTGATACTCTCGCGCGATGTAGAACTGCCCCGGCATCCGCACATAATTCAGGAATTCATCGATCAGCCCGGCCAGTTCCAGCCGTCTCCTCACCTCTGCCGCGGATTCGTTGGCCGTCGCCGCGTATTCCTCGACGGTAAGCAGTTTCGTCTGGACGATGTCGCGGTAAGTGCCGATAGCATAGTCGACAAGGTCATATTCGACTTTCTTCTCTTCGCCGTGCTGAATAGCGAGCTCCAGCAGCTTGATCTGCCTGCGGTCCTCCTGAATGTCCATATCCATAATGACCGTCTCAAAGTAGATCGGCTCTGATACCTCCCGCTGTATCCGTCTGAGACAGGTAAAGCGGCGGTTTCCGTCTACGATACGCCCATCTGCCAGCGTGACGCCCGGCTCCCGCTGCCCGACCAGGGAGATGTTCTTCTGCGTCTTCTGGATGGACTCCGGGTTGCTGTCAACGACAAAGTTCTCGATGATCTGGTTATAGATCTCCCGGTTCAGGCCCTGAAGCGAGTCCTGTCCGTTTTCAGATTCATATCTGGAAATCCAGGTCGCAATTCTGTCATTCTGATCATTGTAGAACAGGGCATCCAGCCGGACGCGGAACACAGGATAGACAACGGTCTTTCCCCCGTAGGTCACCTTTCTTGTCAGGGTCGTCTTCTGTACCACTTCGGTTCCGTCCAGTTTCAGCAGGCTTCCCTCTGTCAGCGCTCCGCGTCGGGACTCCGATTCCGGCTGGGCCAGGCCGGCATACTGTATCTTCTCCGCGGCTGTCCTGCTTTCATCGTCTGCCCTGGATCTTGCCTCGCGGTACAGCACCCGGATTTCCTCGGCGCTCTCCCGGTCCATCTCAGCGCAGAGAAGTGCCATGGTGTCCAGCGCCCGTTCCGCCATCGGCTGATCCAGATCCTTCTGGCCGTTATGTGCCACAATATTCCGTACGCCCATCAGTTCTCTGGCCCATGCGCGGCAGCTTGGTTTCAGGCAGTTTCTGAAAATCTCGTTCCACTTCCGATCAATCAGGCGGATGCAGTTGGCGATGTCCAGAGAATCCGTCAGTTCCTCATAGCTTCCGTCATAGGGCAGATCATATTGATCATTCAGCGCTGACAGGACTTCATCCCACCATCTTTTATGATATGCTGCGCTGAACTTCTGTCCGATGTATCCCGACATTGTCCTGAGCAGAATACGAAATCCATTCTGAACAAGCTCTACATTTTCCTGCATCTTTCTTTCCTCCAATTGTCTTCTTCCCTCTCAGATCAGATCCAGCGTGAATTCGTCCATCGGGTCGAAGTCCGCGAAGTGGTCGTTCTTATACTCCATCAGCATGGGCAGTACATTTGTCGCCTTGTTTTCAGACGCAATCTGAATGAAGTCCATGATCTGCGGCAGGGTGAACTTCGGAAGGAAGATCTGAACGGACAGATCATCCTTTCCGACTCGCTCATAGACCGTCAGCTTATCCAGCAGATAGACAATGTGGTTGACCTGCCGGTTGAACTTCTCAAAAGTAAATGCGCCCAGAATCGCTTTTGTTTCCAGAAGTGCGCTGTTGTCGCTGTAATCAGAATCTTTTTCATAGTCATCGATCTCATATTCGATCTCGCAGTCCTTCAGTCGGATATAATCTGTGATATCCTCATAGGTGTAATAGATTCCCGCGTCGATTCCGTGTTTTGTCCGGTTCTTCAGATACTTGAACCGTACCGGGATCCCGGCATATCGGTCTGTGCGGATTTCCGCGGCATTGTAGGCCGGTTCCCACACCTGCTCAAAAGGCTGCTTCAGCCCCTTCTCGTTGAAGTAGTGCTGCCAGCGTTCCGTTTCTGCTTCTGTGAGGTCCAATGGATGTGCAGGCAGAATCGGGTCTGCCCCCAGCGTATACGGCGTTCCGTCAGACTGAACCGGCCCCGACTCGGTCAGGATAAAGCTGCTTTTCCCCTGCGACCAGACCAGAAGACCTGCGATCGCACGAAGAACGGGATTCTTCAGATAGCTCCTGGCCCACTGTTCCGCAGATACGCTCCGTGCCTGCAGATAATCGCCGAACAGCTGGTCGGTTTTCAGGCCGACTGCTTTTTTGAGATTGCTCCTCAGGTCGCTGAGATCGTCCGCAGCCTTCTGTCTGAGATCCCGGTCCACGCCTTTCTGCGGCAGACCTCGGACATTCTTCCCCTTTGCGGTGTCATAGAGAGAAAGCTTCAGTTCAGAGTTGAGGCTGACCCTGACCGTCGTGGTTCCCAGGTCGTACTCTTTCCGTCCATGCTCGTCGAAGCCAAAGTCGAAGAGATACTCTTCGTAGACTTCTGCCTCGGAGATCCCGCGTATCCTGGCGAATTCTCCCAGCTGGTCTCTTTTATTCAGCCAGATGACCGCTTCATGGGTATCGCTCAGTGCGAGTGCCCTGCCCAGATGCTCCTGCGCTTTTCTCCCCTTGATGCCGTATTTGTCCCAATTTGCCCATTCTCTCTGCACTTTCAGCAGTTCCTTGATCTGCAGAGCATTCCCGTAACGACAGATGACCGGGAGCATGGATGGGTAACTCGGTCCGTCCAGATGATTGCTCAGCGCATCGATTGCTTCGCACAGTGAATCACGGGACAGCTCTTCGGCCGCGGCATCGGCTTCCCGGTCAATCTGCATTTCCTCTTTCAGCTGTTTTCCATAGCTCACCAGGATATACTTCAGCAGCGCTTCCGGTGCATCTTCCCCGTTCTTCAGCTTCACGGTCGGAATCTTCATTCCGATCAGCTTCATATTCCGGAATTCTTTCTCTCCGCCCGCTTCCTGAAAGAGTTTTGTCCATCGGCTGTCTTCCGGCGTTGTCTTCTTTTCCTCGGCCTCTTTCGGCTCTGCCGTCTTCACTTCGGCTGATGCCAGGGCCGCAATTGCGGGATTCTCTGAGGCGCTGATCAGCTTCAGAAGTGCTTTCTGATTCCCGCTGTTGATGATGCCGTTTTCAAACATCGCAGACAGCACATCCGGCTCGTCCAGTTCCTCGGCAAGGGCAAACAGTTTCTTCGCGTTCTTCGTAAGGAACTCCGTCATCATGCCCCTGTTTTCTTCACTCAGTTCCACCGGGTCCATCAGGCGGCCGATCATGCCCAGCAGCCGCATGGGGAGCTTATACTTGAACTGCGGTCCGTTGTTGAGGATCTCCAGATCGTACCAGTTCCAGTAGCCCGGTCTGTCACATTCGTCGAGACTGCAGCTGTTTGTCTTTTCGGAGTAGGCAATCGGCTTCCGTTTTCCGCTGTCGTCATCGAAGGAGATCAGAATTCCGACAAGCTCCGTGCAGCTGTCAAAGATTCTTTTCCCTGCAAGTGTCTGGATCTTTACCGGCAGGCTGACCTTTCTGAGGGATGTGCATCCCGAAAAAACATTATTCCCGATGGTTTCTATTGCACCCTTCCCTGTCGGATCCTTATGTGCCGTCACACTTGTAAGCCCGCTGCAGTTCCTGAATGCGCTCACTCCAATGCTCGTCACACTCTCCGGGATCGTGATACTCACGAGCCCGCTACAGCCTGAGAACGCACTCTCTCCGATGCTCTTCACACCCTCTGGAATCGTGATGCTCGTAAGCCCGCTGCAGGCCTTGAATGCGCTCGTCCCGATGCTCGTGACACTCTCCGGAATCGTGATGCTCGTAAGCCCGCGGCACCATGAGAATGCGCTCGTTCCGATGCTCGTCACTCTCTCCGGGATCGTGATGCTCGTAAGCCCGCTGCAGTCCTCGAATGCGCTCTCTCCGATGCCCGTCACGCTCTCCGGGATGGTGATGCCCGTCAGCCCGCGGCATCCTGAGAATGCACTCGTCCCGATGCTCGTCACGCTCTCCGGAATCGTGATGCTCGTAAGCCCGCTGCAGTCCTCGAATGCGCTCTCTCCGATGCTCGTCACGCTCTCCGGGATTGTGATGCCCGTAAGCCCGCTGCATCCTGAGAATGCGCTCGTCCCGATGCTCGTCACACTCTCCGGGATCGTTACCTCCTTGATATCTGGCAGAATACTAATCACTTTCTTATCGCGGATATACACTTCAGGAACTTTGATGATTATTGATTCAGGAGATTTGGATAAGATGAAAGATTGGAAGAGATCAGATTTCAGATTGATTTTCAAAGCAGGGCGCACGCCGCGACTGTTGTACACGTTAGCGCCGTCGTAGTTGATGCTGCCGCCGCCGTAGACGTATGCGGCGCCCTTACCGTAGTCGCCCGGCGACCGGAGCCACCACCAGGAGCCCGTGCCACGGTCTTTGTAATCCTGGAAGTATTTCTCCGCTTCCTCGATGCTGAGAAGAAAGACTCTGTCTTTTGTGTCGTTTCCGCCTTTGGTCCCATACTTCGGGTTGTCCGGATTCCTGAGCTCACACTCCAGGATTGCCGCCTTTTCTTCTTCAGAGAAGGGCTTCTCATAATACTCCCCGTTCAGCCATGCCCGCAGGCTGCACTGCTCCCATGTGGTGTATGCCCATTGTTCATTGTAGGCTTTCTCACAGACCGGTTTCTCTGCAATCAGTAGCGCCGTTTCCGCCTCCCGGTCCACCTCCAGTACCTGCCAGGGCATTCTCTCCGTTCCAAGCCACAGAAGTGCTCCCGGCTTGAATTCCACTTCCCTGTACGTCACCGTTTTTGCTGTCTCTGTCATGTTCTCTGTCCTCCTCTGTTATGAAATTCAGCCTGTCGGCACAGTTGTCCCAGTGGCCGTTCACTCGGATGCATTACAGGAAGATTGCCATAGGAAGCGGCAGGAAGGTATAGACTATTTTTTTCTCAGATGCCAGGTGTGCCCGTGGCGGAAATATCTGTCGCAGCTTGCCATCTGGCTTTGACCGCACGTTGGCTCTTATAAGTTTCTAAAAGTCCTTAAACAGACCATCTTCAGAAAAATATAATTCCGTTGGCTGAAGCTGTTCTCCTGGGCCAGTCGGATGCATTTCGGGATCTGTGTCAGTGTGAACCGGTTACCCCACCGGGCTTTTCTGTTACAGCTCCAGGCTCTCCAGTTCCGAGATGATCTCCTTCTGACGCTCATAGAACAGCAGCTCCCTGTTATGGTCGAAGTATTCCTTGCAGCCGTAGCGGCTGATAAAGTGCGCGCCGTAATAGCTGATGGTCAGCTCCGTCACCAGGATCACCATCTCCTGCCCGTCCTGGAAGACGTCCTCGCAGAATCGGAACACGTTGGAGAGCTTTTTCCCTGCCTCGTCCGCATGCTTCTTCAGCTGCTTCGTCCGGCTGTCGAAGTCTCCCTTCAGCAGGGCGAAGGCTGCCTGGCCGTTTTCGGGCTGTTTCTCCATCAGGATGGCCCGCTCCTCATCCAGTGCCGAGATCGTGCTGTCGATGGCGAAGCGGTCATCGTCCGAGAGCGAACCGGCGCGCTTTCCGGTCTCCAGGTCCTTCTGCCGTTTGGTGATCTGGCGGTCCAGCACCTCGTCCGGCCTGCTTCCCGGTCTGACAAGCTCCAGCCGCACTGCCTTCAATACTTCCAGCAGACTCTTCTGCGCATTTTCCTCGTTGCAGACTTCATGCAGCTCTCCGGTCACCGCATCCAGCAGCAGGCCCAGCAGACTCAGTCGCTCGTCAAACCGGGCGGCTTTTGCCCTGCCCTTGATGACTTCCACCGGCTCGCCCGCAAGGATCTTATCCACCTGGTAGTCCGCCTTGTACTTGTTGAAGAGGTCATAGTACACGGCAAAGTCCTTGGCAATCTTCCGGTTCTGCAGATACTGGCCGACCAGGCTCTCGGTCACCTTCAGGTTGTGCTGCTCGTACAGCCGGATCATGTCGCTCAGATCCGACCAGCCGCGGGCCGTGACGAAGCTCTTTCCGTCCACGGTGGTCTCGATCTTGTAGAAGTCCGCCTTCTTGATATCCAGATAGGTCATGACGGCCGCGTGCACACCGTACTTATAGGCATACTCCTTCCAGACGTCGTAATCCGGATCCACGTCGATGCGCTTCAGGCGGTCCCATGTGACAATGTCGAAGTCACGGACCGAATTGTTGTACTCCGGCGGGTTGCCTGCAGTCACGACGATCCAGCCGTCCGGCACCCGATGGCGGCCGAAGACCTTGTACTGCAGGAACTGCAGCATGGACGGCGCCAGGGTCTCGCTGACACAGTTGATCTCGTCCAGAAAGAGGATGCCCTCCTTCAGACCGGTGTCCTCCATCATGTCATAGACCGAGGCAATGATCTCGGACATGGTATACTCCGAGACGCTGTACTCCTTCCCGCCGTAGTTCTTCGTCTCAATAAACGGGAGGCCGAGCGCGGACTGCCGGGTATGGTGGGTCATCGAATAGCTCACCAGCCCGACGCCCAGCTCCTGGGCGATCTGCTCCATGATGGCGGTCTTGCCGATGCCCGGAGGGCCCATCAGGAAGACCGGCCGCTGTTTCTCCACCGGAATCACATAGTTTCCGAATCTGTCCTTGGTAAAATACGCCGTCATAGCGTTCTTGATCTGTTCTTTGGCTTCTTTGATGTTCATAGTTGTTCCTTCTCACTTCCTGTATTTCTATCTTCTGCAGGGCCAGCCCGATCACCCAGGCAGACTCATACTGGAATTCATTAGAAAGCAGACAATGTCTGTTTTTCATGGGAGAACAGTATCAGGACGGAATCACCTGCCCGCGTTCGTCAAAGCAGATGACACCGATACATTCATCCGAGCCGTCGTATTGCAGTTCGGCAGCTGCATATCCGTACGCTGTCATGACCGACTCTCCTCCGGTACCGAAGTAGCTGACCCTGACGGTATTGCCGCGTTCATCATAGACAGCTTCCCTGCATGCATAGCCGTCAGAAGCAAGGACCGGGTTTCCCTCGGTATCGAAAAAGCTGAGCCTGATTTCATTGCCGCGCTCATCGTAGCTGTACTCTACAGCTGCGTAGCCATCCCGGTAAAGAACCGGTTTCCCGTCGACGCCAAAAAAGCTGATCCTGATCGCATTTCCCCGATCGTCATAGGCGGATTCGCACCCGGCATAGCCGTCTCTCTGAAGGATCGGCTCGCCGTCCGTGCCGAAGTAACTGTACCGGATTTCCCTTCCTCTGCTGTCATATACGGATTCCCAGCCGGCATAGCCGCTTTTATTCAGGATCGGTCTGCCGTCCGTGCCGAAGTAACCTCCCCGGATCTCGTTGCCGCGTTCGTCATAAATACACTCATAGCCTGCGTAGCCGTCTGCAATCAGAGCCGGTTTCCCGTCAGCGTCAAAGAAGCTGTGTCTGATTTCATTTCCGCGTACATCCCAGGCTGCTTCCCAGCCGGCAGCTCCATCCTGATGCAGAGTCGGTCTGCCGTCGGTATCGAAAAACACAAGTCGAATCTGATTGCCGCGTTCGTCGTACGTGGCTTCATAGCCTGCATAGCCTTCAGGAGTCCGTACGGGCATCCCTTCCGTATCCAGGAAAACATGCCTGACCTCATTTCCGCGCCCGTCACAGACGGACTCCCAGCCGGCATATCCCTCTCCGTTCAGAATCGGGCTGCCGTCAACGTCGAGAAAGCAGCGTCTCACTTCGTTGCCGCGCTCATCGAAGTCGGATTCCCAGCCGGCATGACCGTTCCGGGTCAGGATCGGTTTACCGTCCGTTCCGAAGTAAGTCAGCCTGATCTCATTGTCATTCTCATCGAAGACGGACTCCCAGCCCGTATATCCATCCCGGTACAGGGTCGGGCTGCCATCGGTATCGAAGTAACTGTATCGGATCAGATTATCGTGACCGTCATAGACAGCTTCCCAGCCGGCAGCTCCGTCCTGATGCAGGATCGGGCTGCCGTCAACGTCGAGAAAACAGCGTCTGGTCTCATTGCCGCGCTCATCATATTCGGATTCCCAGCCGTTAATCCCCTTCCGATAAGGGACCGGCTCACCATTCGGGCCAAATGTGCTCACCCTGATCAGACGGCTGTGCTCATCATAGATACACTCGTAACCCGCGTATCCTTCGCTGATTGAAACCGGCTTATGCTCCGTGTCGAGGAAGGTATGTCTAATCTCGTTGCCGTGTCGGTCACGGACGGCTTCCCAGCCGGCGTATCCCCTGGCATTCCGATACATGCTTCCGTCTGCCGTGTGGAAGCTTCCCCTGACCTCGTTATGCCCCTCATGGTCCAGATGCATGACACAGCCGAGCATCGTGTTCAGGACAGGTTCCCCGTCTCTCCCAAGAAAGGCGATCTCGGTCAGATCGTCGTCTGCATTGTAGCAGAACACTCTGCAGGCTTCGCCGTCCCGTTTTCCGATCACCGCAAAGCGGTCTGCTCTGACGGCGTTCAGATCCGCAGAGCCGATGAAGGTAAGATAATACTGTTCTCTGATGCGGCCCTTTTCATCCCGTTTATACCGTATGCCGCTGATGCCGTCCGCATCCTGACCGACCCGGTTGTATGTATCCGCCGCATAATGGACTTCCTGCACATATCCCTCACTGCTGTAGGTAACAAGATAACGGATCACATTGCTCTTCCGACTCTGTGTTTCCGTGGCAAGCAGCGTCTCTGTGGACTGTGAGCGGAGCGGTGCGGCACTGACGACGTCCGATCCTCCGGACACAACGTTCCGCATCAGGTCGATCGTATTCTGATTTGCGTAACGGAGCTCGAGAATCAGCTTTCCTTTTTCATCATAATGGCTTACGGCTGCAAGTGCACGGTCCACGTAGCTGAACGTCGCTTTCGAAAAACGGTCAATCCGGTTGATCTGCTGTTCCATGATGGGCTGTCCCGCTGAATTCTCATAGCACAGCTCACGCAGTCTGCCCCGGCTTGAGACGAATACGTAATGCGCTGTTGTCCCGGTCTCCTTCCGCTGCAGTTTATGGATTCCCACAGGGACTCCGTAAACCTCTGTATAGTCGAGATAATACTCTCTCCTGACACGGTAATAATTCCAGCACAGGAGAGAGGCCGTGAGCAGCAGCACAGCCAGAAGTGATGCGCAGAGACCCTGTCTTCTTCTGCGGCGTTCATCTTCGCTCTCCAGTTCCTCCAGCTTCAGGCCGTGCATCGCGGCCACCACCTTGAGAAGCGCCTTCCGTTTGCCTTCGTCTTTTACGCTGACACCGACGATGTTTTTCTCTCTGCACAGTTCTGCCAGTTCCCCGGGGAAACACTCATTGACCGGATCATCGGAATCATCCACAATAAACGGGATGATGCGTGTCGGATCCCCGCTCCCCTCAAGAAAATAGCGCAGCTCGTTGTCCAGATAGAAAGATCTGTCATGCGCATGGCGGGAACACACGATGATGATATACCTGGAAGACTGTACTTCGCTTCGCAGCTCATCATCCAATATGCCCGGCGTAAGATTGGTCTTATCCAGGAAAACAGGACTGCATCGCCGCGGCAGATCCCGATGCTGTCTATGGGTTTTTGCAGGCAGGCGATAAAGCTCAAGCTGACGCTTGAGCCAGCGCGCCCATTTTGCATCTTCAGATTTATAGCTGACAAAAGCATAGTAAGTATATGCTTTCGAGTCGGAGGCTGCAGCGGAAGATGATTCGTTCACGTTCATTGCATATCCTTCGTTCTTCTGTTACTCGCCAGAGTCCCTGGCGATCTTCCGATTCTGGAGGCACTGGCCGGCCAGGCCTTCGTTCACCTTCAGGTCATGCTGCTTCTTCAGCCCAGGTGACGATGCTGATCTCTCTTTCTCATTGGAACGCCAGCTCCGACGCTCTTCGGCTCTTCACGGAAGCTCTGCCCGGCTTCTGCTTCGTCAGATCAGATCCAGCGTGAACTCGTCCATCGGGTCGAAGTCCGCGAAGTGCTCGTTCTTGTACTCCAGCAGCTGGGCCAGCACGTTCACCGCGCTGTTCTCCTGGGCCAGCCGGATGAACTCCGTGATCTGCGCCAGTGTGAAGCGGTCGAACCACCGGGCAGCAGAGATGTCGTCCTTTCTGATCCGCCCGGCAACGGTCCCCTTGTCCAGATGGACGACAATGTGGTTCACCTGGCGGGTGAACTCGCTGAAACGGAAGTTGGTCACCTCAAAGTCATTGTTGACCCAGTCATGATGTCCTTCCACCAGTCTCAGTCCGGCGGAGCAGCCGGCCAGTGTGATTTGGCTCTGTCCCTCCATGGTGATGCCGTGCTTCTCCTTGTTCATCAGCATGTACAGCGGGATTGTACAGCCGTCATAGCGTCCCGGCTTCACCAGCGCGGCATCCGCTACCGGCTCCCAGACCTGCTCAAACGGCTGTTTCAGGCCGTGGGATGTGAAGTACTGCTGCCAGGCTTCCGTGGTCTCCGGTGTCATCTCCATCGGGTGTGCCACTCTGACCGGCTCATCCGTCACGGTGTATGCATTCCCGTCTACATCCCGTGCCGCGCCGGAGGCGTCCAGGATAAAGGTACGCCCGTTTTGCTCCCAGACGACCAGCTTTGCCAGAGTCCGCAGCACCGGGTTCTTCAGATAGGCCTTCTTCCAGTCCTTTCCCGGGCGGCTGCGTCCGCTCAGGAAGTCCGCAAAGATCTTATCATTCCTCGTCTTTGCCGTTGTCCGGATATCTTTCTTCATGGCGGAGAACGCTTTGCTCACCGCGTCATATTCCTCCGGCTCCGCCCCCTTCTTGGGAACGGACTTCAGGATTTTTCCGCTCTCGTCCGACAGGGTCAGGCTCAGGTCTTCCTTTCCGCATAATGCTCCAGCAGGCCGAGAGAGTCGGCATAGCGCATAGCTGTCACGGTGTCGTTCAGCAGGATCGCTCCACGGACCCGGATGATCTGCTCCTTCAGCTTCTTGTCTTTTTCCCAGGCTTTCATCTCGCCGATGAGTGCTGTGAGTTCTTCGTCGTTTGCAAATGCCGCATAGGGGGCAAGCCACTGCGGCTCAACCGTCCTCCAATCCTGCAGCACGGCCATCAGGGATGCATGATCCAGCGCATCTGCCAACCGCTCCGCGTCTTCCGTTTTGGTATAGGAATTCAGGAAGCCTTTTTTATAGTCCTTGGGGTCAACATATCCTCTATAATACATTCTGGCATAGTCTCCGGCTGCCGCCAGGACATGTGAGAAGGATGGCAGTCCGGACATGGCATCGACTTTTTGCTTCAAGATCGCATCAGAGATCTCAAAGGCTTGTTTTGCCATCGCAGGGCGGATTTCATCTGAGAACAGATCTTCCCTGCATACCAGCAGTTCCTCGGGGAACTTCATGGTCTTACCCTTCTTCAGAAGAGCCAGGAGCTTCTCTGTCCGCTCTTTCCCGATTACTGTTGCAGTCGCAAGGATAAAGCGACAGACGGTTTCCTGTGCTTTGATTTTCGCTTTTTCTGTCAGTCCAAGCAGTGCATCTGCAACAGCAGGCGCATTTTCCCTGGTGATCTGTCCGGACAGGGCGCGGTTCCATACGGCGCCTTTCTGATACATCAGGACCCAGGCGAGTTCTTCCGCTCCGCAGCTGTCCAGATGCTCGGCAAAGGAGTCACAGAGCTTTCCCGTGTTGCGGAACATCTCCGGCGTGTAGTTCAGCTTCCCGCATCCTCGGAACACGTCTTTCCCGTAAGTGATTGCCTCGTTCACTCCTGTGACGTTCTCCAAGATGGAGCATCCTGCAAAGGCCTCTTTCCCGATTTTTTTCAGGGATGCCGGGAACTGAATTCCTGTCAGATTTTTTGCAAACGCAAAGCAGCTTCCACTCAGCTCTACGATTCCCTCCGGGATCGTCACGCTCGTGAGGCTGCCGCATCCTGAAAATGCGCTTATTCCGATACTCGTAACACTCTCCGGGATCGTGATACTCATGAGCCCGCTACAGCCTGAGAACGCGCTCTCGCCGACACTTGTGACGCCCGTCGGGATCGTCACGCTCGTGAGGCTGCTGCACCCTGAAAATGCGCTTTTTCCGATACTCGTAACACTCTCCGGGATCACAATTTCTTTTATAAATGGCAACACGCCAGTTGCTATCCCATCCCTGACATAAATTTCAGGGACTTTGATGATTATAGATTCTGAAGATTGAGAAGAGATAAAAGATTAGAAGATATCAGATTTCAGATTGATTTTCAAAGCGGGGCGAACACCGTATCTGAAGTTCACGCAGTTGCCGAAGTAGTTGACGCTGCCGACGTCGTAGACGCTGCCGTCGCCGAAGACGAGCGCGACGTAGAAGCCGTACCTGCCCGGCGACCGGAGCCACCAACATGCGCCTGTGGCGCGGTCTCTGTCATCCTTGAAGTACTTTTCAGCCTCTTCGATGCTGAGAAGAAAGACTCTGTCCCTGGTGTCGTTTCCGCCTTCGGTTCCGTACTGCGGATTGTCTGAGTTCTTCAGCTCACATTCCAGGATTGCCGCCTTCTCCTCCTCGGAGAAGGTATTCTCATAGTATTCTCCGTTCAGCCACTTGCGCAGGTCGCACGCTTCCCAGGTAATCTCTGTGTCTTTTTCATGATAGGCCCTTTTGCAGACTGGCTTTTCCGCAATCAGCAGCGCCGTCTCCGCCTCCCAGTCAACATGCAACACCCGCCACGGGGTTTTCTCATTTCCGAGCCAGAGATGTGCCCCCGGCTTAAACTCCACTTCCATACAGGTTATTGTTTTTGCTGTCTCCGCCATGTCCTTTGTCCTCCTTATTCTGTATCTGATGTATCCTGTGATGAATGTTTATATCATACCGATCGGAATGACCTTGTTTTTACTGTCCAGGGGATACGCCAGCGGAGAAAGACAGATTACAGCCCCCTCGCCAATATGATCCGGCAGCTTTTCCAGGACAGAAAAATTCTTCAGGGCATCTCTGCCCGGATCGGCACTTTTCTTGATCTCAATCGGATAAATCGTACCGTTTTCTATAATCATCAGATCAATTTCCCGTCCATTGTTGTCCCGGTAATATGCCAGACGGCTTCGGACATCGATTCCTTTATTCGAATACTCTTTTATGATTTCCGAAACCACGTAGGTCTCAAACATTGCCCCCGCCATCGCGGAATTCTCCAGCACACGTGGATTATTCCAAAGGCTCAGATAGCATGCAAGTCCCGTATCCATAAAATAAAGCTTTGGCCGTTTTACAATGCGCTTTATTGTATTTTTTGAATATGGAGACAAAAGATATACCAAGCCGGAAGTGACAAGCAGCGACAGCCAGCTGTCGGCCGTTTTGGCATCAATTCCTGCATCCTTTCCCATGTCAGACAGATTCACTTCCTGGCCAGTTCTCGCAGCAGCACAGGAAATAAACCTCAGAAACTTTGATTCGTTCTTAATCTCTATCAGGTCCCGGATGTCCCGTTCGATATAAGTCTGAATATACTCGCCAAAATATGCTTCGGGAGAAAGCTCCGGATCAATAACCATCTGTGGCATGCATCCGCGGAAAATGCGGTCAAAGACGCTTATCACCGTTTCTTCCCGTTTGGTTTTCAATACATTGCCCGGGAGGAACGGAGTCTCATCCGTGCCATATATTTCTGCTCTGCTGAAGGCATATAATGAGAGAATCCCTACGCGCCCGGCCAGAGATTCACTGACATTCTTCATGAGACGAAACATCTGTGAACCTGTCAGAAAGTATTGTCCGTTCTTCCGATTCTCATCAATACGGATCTTAATATAGGGCAGCAGTTCCGGTGCATATTGGACCTCATCAATGATAACAGGTGCCGGATACTGCTGAAGAAAGAGTTCCGGATCATTTCGCGCCAGTTCACGAATCCGCGGATAGTCCAGCGTAACATACGTCATGCCTTCCCGTATTCCGATCAGATTCCTGATCAAGGTCGTTTTACCGGTCTGACGTGCTCCTGCAATAACGACAGCAGGAAAATGCTCTGAAAGATATACCGCCTGTTGTTCAATTTTTCTTGCGATATACATTATTGTTTTCCTCGCAACCTTTTTTGCCTATTGTATCGCATAAACGATTTCAGGTCAATACAAATCCGGAATTCAATTCCGGATTTGTATTGCTTTTCGTTTCTAACCGCCATAAGTCTGCGTCACACTCCGGTTTCCGCTCAATTGCAAAGTGAGGTTCCGGTTTGCAAGAGTAAGTTCCGGTTGAACTGAATTCGCAAAAGAAAGCGCCGAAAACGAGAGTTAAAAACAGAAGTTAGTAATACAAATCTGGCGGTTAAGTTTGCAAGCCCAGAAATA
>JAILFJ010000139.1 GCA_024697625.1 Oscillospiraceae bacterium | reverse complement strand
AGTACGAGAGGACCGGGATGGACAGACCTCTGGTGCACCAGTTGTCGTGCCAACGGCACAGCTGGGTAGCTATGTCTGGACGAGATAAACGCTGAAGGCATCTAAGCGTGAAACTCCCCCTGAGATAAGATCTCCCATCCTTCTGGAGTAAGGGCCGAGGCAGACTACCTCGTTGATAGGCCGGCGGTGTACGCACAGTAATGTGTTCAGCCTACCGGTACTAATAGCCCGAGGGCTTGACCTACAGTATGCAGGTTGTCCCTTGCATTCCCCTCTGTTCAGTCTTCAGGGTACATCCCCTGAATAGTTGGTGTTTTTAACGGTGAGGGTCCACCTGTTCCCATTCCGAACACAGAAGTTAAGCTCACCAGTGCCGAAGATACTTGTCTGGCGACGGACCGGGAAAATAGGTCAATGCCAACACAGAGCCGATCGGGAAACCGGTCGGCTCTGATTTTTTTCCTTTACAAACGACAAATATGTGGTATGATCCGTAAGGAAGAATATCAGAAAGAAAGGAAGTTTCTTTATGGCAAACAGCAAGTACACCGGTACCAAGACCGAAAAGAACCTCTGGGAAGCTTTCGCCGGCGAGAGCCAGGCGAGAAACAAGTACACCTATTTTGCGTCCGTGGCGAAGAAGGCGGGCTATGAGCAGATCGCGGCCCTGTTTCTGAAGACGGCGGAGAATGAGAAGGAGCACGCCAAGCTCTGGTTCAAGGAGCTGAACGAGCTCGGTACCACCGAGGAGAACCTTCTGCATGCGGCCGAGGGCGAGGACTTCGAGTGGACGGACATGTATGAGCGTATGGCGAAGGAGGCCGAGGAAGAGGGCTTCCCGGAGCTGGCGGAAAAGTTCCGCGGTGTCGCCGCCATCGAGAAGGCCCATGAGGAGCGCTATCGGAAGCTGCTGAAGAACGTCGAGGAGAAGACGGTCTTTGAAAAGAGCGGCGTGAAGGTCTGGGAGTGCCGCAACTGCGGTCACATCGTGGTCGGAACGAAGGCGCCCGAGGTCTGCCCGGTCTGCAACCACCCGCAGGCATACTTTGAAGTCCACGAGGAAAACTACTGAGCAGGGATCATCCATCCCTGCAGGGGAAACAAGAATCCGGAGAGACGGGATGCGCCTCTCCGGATTCTTGTTTGAAAGGATCTGAGATCTGCTGTTCAGCTGTCGGGCTTATTTCGCGGCCTGTGCTGCGGGGAAGCGAAGGGAGACGGCCACCGGGTCACTGGATTCGACACCGGCTGCGGCCGCGACTGCGATCAGCATGCAGTCCTCACTTACGGTGAAGGGACCGTCATAGTAGATGGCGTTCCCGACATCCGGCATGTTCCCATCCGTGGTGTACCAGATCTCACAGCCGTCCGGCGCCATGATCTCCACGGTCTGGGGCTCTTCATACCGGCCGCTGACCAGGTTGAAGAAGGGGGTGTCGGCGCGCAGCGTCAGATCCAGAAGCACGTCGGCATCCACGTCGGAGAGCGTCAGGCTCCCGTCCTCTTCCCAGACCAGCTTTCCGGCATCGGCGCTGGCATTGACGAGCATGTATCCGGGAATCGGTGCGATGGTGCAGACGCTGTCTTCGGTGATGACGGAGCCTTCAGAACCGGGAAGGACCTCGAGACCGCTGATCATCACGTAGGGCTCGTAGAAGTCGGCCAGGCGGAGCTCATGATAGCCGTACACGCTGCTCTCCTGCACGTTCCCGCCGAAGGCGGAGACGCTGGCGCTGTTCGAGTAAACCGTACCGGCGTTGGCATAGACCTCGCCGCCGTTTGCGTATACGATGCCGGCGTTGTTATAGACCGTGCCGCCGTTTGAATAGACAACGCCGCCGTTATTATAGACCAGGGCGAGGTTGCTGTACACGGTACCGCCGTTGTTGAAGACGGTCATGCCCTCGTAGGCGTAGACGGTCTCGTCCGCACTGACGGTGAGGGACTCGGGTTGGGCGTCCGGAGACGGGAGAGCCTCCTCGTCGGGCAGCACAGGCTCTTCGGCCGAATCAGGCTCGATCAGCGCGGCCAGGGCAGCTGCGGCTGCGGCCTCTTCCTCGGTGGGCTCCGGCGGGAGCGGCTCTGCTTCTTCGTCAGATTCCCAGACAAAGTCCTCCGGGAACGCTTCCGGAAACATCATGCCGCCCTCGGGGAAGCTGCTGCCGGATCCTTCTGCGCCGTCTTCCCCGGGAAACGCCTCACAGTACCAGCTGTCGCAGGCTCCCTCACAGGCTCCGTCACAGGGCCCTTCGCAATAAGGGCTGTCACAGGGACTGTCGAAGGCATCGCTGTCAGAATACACTTCGGTGGATCCATCGCCGTATCCTTCGGCAAATTCGTCCCGATAGAGATCGGGGTGGGAATACAGATACAGGTAGGGATAGGGATACGGGCCGTCTTCGCTCTCCTCTCCCTCCTCATAGGAATCAAACCCGTAAGGGACGGCGAAGGGATGGCTTTCCCGATCGTTCCATGGGCTGCGGGGGCGCCCCGGCGCCGCGAGGGCTGTGGAAGGCAGCAGGCAGGCCAGAAAGGCCATGATCAGGAACATGGCAAATATTTTTCTTTTCACTGGATTTCCTCCTTTCCTTTTATAAAATGTGTGTTTATTATAACCCAAGGAAAGAAAACTTGTAAAGCAAGGATTGTTAATAAAATTATGAATTCTTGCTTTGTACCGTTTTCCGGTTGAAGCAAAGGGCAGGAAATGGTATAATAACCGATATTCTGTAAGTAAAGAAGGGATTTTCCTTGAGAATAAACAGAATTCTCTGCGCCGTACTGCTGATTCTGCTGTCTCTGCTGCTCATCGGCTGCGGACTGGCAGCGGGCTCGGCGGACCCGAAGACGGGGACCGTGCCCGCGGAACCGACTGCGGAACCCGGCCCGACCCCCAGCCCCACGCCGACCCCGACACCGACCCCGACACCGGAATACAGCTTTCCGGACGGGACGGTGCATCGGGCTGACGAGACCGAGCTGGATCTGAGCAGACTTCGCCACGCGGAGGTTGAGGCGACGGCAGTGCTTCTCCGGCAGATGCCGGTTCTGAAGAAGGTTGACCTCGGCAGTGACGGGGCCTGGACCGCAGAGGAGGAAAAGCTGACCTACGCGATGGCCTGCCTTGAGCGCGGGGAAGAGGCGACCAGGGATCTGACCTGGGCGGATATCCGCAGCCTGCAGGAGGCCGCGCCGCAGGCGGATTTCCTCTACCGGTTCCGCTTCTTCGGCAGAGACTTTACAACGCTGGATCCGGAGATGGATCTGAGCCACAGCCAGATGAAGGACGAGGGCGCCGCCGTACGGAACCTCCTGCCCTGCATGCAGAAGCTGAGCTATCTGGATATGGACAGCTGCGGCGTATCCTCGGAGAAGATGGCGGAAATCCGGGATGCCTATCCGGAGATGGAGGTCGTGTGGCGGATCTGGTTCGGCTGCAACTACTATACGCTGCGCACCGACGTGGAGCGCATCCTGCACTCGAGCTTCAAGGCCTATATGAACGACGTCTACTGCCAGGATCTGAAGTACTGTACCAAGGTCCGTTTTCTGGACATGGGACATAACCGCGACCTGCATGACTGGAGCTTCCTGTCGTACATGCCGGATCTGGAGGTCTGCATCATTACAGACAGCGGCTGGGAGACGCTGGACATGCTGGCCAACTGCACAAAGCTGGAGTTTCTGGAGGTCTGCCCGATCGGCCATACCTATGTGGATCTGCACCCGCTGGAGAAGCTCGTGAACCTGGAACATCTCAACATCTGCGGCATCGGCGAGAGCGACGGCTGGGAGGTGCTGATGAACCTGACGAAGCTCAAGCGGCTCTGGATCGGCTACTGGACGGCGCTGAGCTTTCCGGAGGGAGCCATCGAACAGATTCAGGAGGCTCTGCCGAACACAGAGATCAACGTGACGGAGCACGCTGCGGCAGTGGGGAGCTGGAGGACCAACCCGGACGGGACCTCGCCGGAGCGTTACCTGCTTTTGAGGGAGCAGCTTGGATATGACGACTACTGGAACATCTTCCCCTACCCGAATAACGACCCGAAATTCAATCCGCCCTGGTATCGCGGCTGAGCTGACGGCTGCGGTTCTTCTGGCCGCCCTGCTGCTCTGCGGCTGCGGGAGGGAGCAGCCTGCGCCGGAGCTTCCCTCTCAGGTCTCTCAGGCGGGCGAGGCAGCAGCGGAGGCGGCCTCCGGAACGGTGACGGACGAACAGAACCTGCCGCTTCCGCCCATCGTGACACCGGCACTGCTCATATTCCCGGACGGCTCTCAGCATGGTGCAGATACGGAAGAACTGGACCTCTCCTGGCTTCGCCACGAGGATGTTGCGGAAACTGCAGAACTGCTGAGGCGGATGCAGCCGATGACGGGAGGAAACGGCCTGCCGGGCTGGACCGGTCTGCGGAAGATCGACCTCGGCCGCGACGGAACGTGGAACGGAGAAGCGGGGGATCCTCCAGCAGAGACTCCTTCCGCTGCGGGAGGGGAGACGCAGGGCCTAGACGGGGACTCCGTCAGACGGGATCTGACCTGGGAGGACATCCGCATCCTGCAGGAGGCTGCGCCGCAGGCGGACATTCTTTACCGCTTTACCCTCTTCGGCAAAGCACTCAGCACCGGGGACGAGGTTCTGGACTTCAGTCATGTGGAGATGGACGATGCGGGGGAGGCAGTCAGAGAAATCCTGCCCTTCATGAAAAAGTGCAAAAAGCTGGATATGGATTTCTGCGGCGTCTCCTCCGAGCATATGCAGGAGATCCGGGATGCATACCCGGAGATCGAAGTGGTCTGGAGAATCTGGTTCGGCACCGACTGCAGCGTGCGGACGGACGTGGAGCGGATCCTGGCTTCAAACCTCAACCACAAACTGACGGACGACAACACACAGGATCTGAAGTACTGCACCAAGATCCGGTTTCTGGATATCGGACACAACGAGCATCTGCACGACTTCAGCTTTCTGGAGGAGATGCCGGAGCTGGAGGTCGCGGTGCTGTGCATCACGGGGATGCGGGACCTGGCCCCGCTGGCCAACCATAAGAAACTGGAGTATCTGGAGATCAATACGCTCCGGGAGGGGATGGATCTGACTCCTCTCGGCAGCTGTGAGAATCTTCAGCATCTGAATATCTGCTGTCTCGGCCATGTTCAGGGCTGGAGCGCACTGAAGAACCTGAAAAAGCTGCAGCGTCTCTGGCTCGGAGACAGCACCTTCCTCCCTCCGGGGGGACTGGAGGAGCTGCAGAAGGCGCTGCCCGACACGGTGATCAACACGACAAATCCCTACGGGAGCAACGGAGACTGGCGATACGACGGCAGCTACAATAACGAGCGCTACGAGCTGCTGCGTCAGCAGTTTGAGTACGACAACTATGCCAACGTCTGCTCCTCCTGGTACAACGACCCTCTCTATTACCGGGAAGGCGAGGAGCGGACTGCTCCGAATCAAAACGGATGGTGAACGAAGTGACGAACGAACAGACAGACTGCAGGGTTTCGGTGCTCTGCGCAGCATTCAATCATGAGGAGTTCCTGCGGGAGACGCTGGACAGCTTCCTCGCGCAGAAGACGGATTTTCCCTTCGAGGTGCTGGTAAACGATGACGCCTCGACCGACGGGACGGCGGAGATCATCCGGGAATATGCCGAGAAGTATCCCGAGATCATCCGGCCGTTCTATCAGAAGGAGAACCTCTACTCCCGGAGAATGAATGTCTATGACCTAGTCTTCTTCCCCGCGGCCCGCGGCCGGTATATCGCGGTCTGTGAGGGGGACGACTACTGGTGTGACCCGGAGAAGCTGCAGCGGCAGGTCTCCTTCCTCGATGCGCATCCGGACTATTCCGCCTGCGTGCACAACAGCATCGGGCAGTTCAGCGACCAGCCGGACCGGGTGCTCTTCGCGCAGGACGGGGATCGGGATATCCCCTTCGAGCAGGTGATCCGGGGCATGTCACACGCCTACCATACGAGCTCGATCCTGGCAAGGAGAGAATACATTCTGGACCCGCCGGATTATCGGAACATCGCCTATCTTCAGGGCTACTTTACCGACTATGCGGTCGGAGTCCGGCTCTGCCTGGAGGGAAAGGTGCGCTTTCTCGACCGAAACATGTCGGTCTACCGCATCGGCAGCAACCCCTCCGCCTGGAGCAGAGGCGTCGGTCAGGAATACGGCAAGCTGAAGCGCTTTGTCTCCGGGGAGATCGCCATGCTGCAGGCGCTGAAGCCGCATCTGCAGACGGCGGAGCAGCTTGAGGTGACGGAGCAGGTCATTCTGGAGCGGGAATACGAGCTGCTGTATATCGAGGGAAGAGTCGACGAGATGGTGAAGCCGCCGTATGACCGGATCCATCGCAGCATGGGCCGCGGCCGCGTGATCTCGACCGAGCTGAAGCGCAGCTTTCCGCATCTCCACCGGCTTTATCGCCGGAAACGGGGCTACGAGGACTGAGCGGTGGACAGGACAAAGGTTGTCAGCAACTTCCTCTGGCGTTTTTTTGAGCGCTTCGGCGCGCAGATGATCACCATTGTTGTCAACATCATTCTGGCCCGCAAGCTGGGCCCGGGCCCCGCGGGGAGAATTGCCATCGTCATGGCGGTGATCAATATCCTGAAGGTCTTCGCCGACAGCGGGATGGGCAATGCCCTGATCCAGAAGAAAAATCCGGACAAACTGGATTTCTCCTCTGTTTTTTTCTTCAACCTCGGCTTCAGTCTGCTGCTGTATCTGGGGCTGTATCTGGCGGCGCCGTGGATCGCGCTGCACTATGATGATCCCGGTCTGACGCCGATCATCCGGGTGCTGGGCCTGATATTGGTGGTTTCCGGTCTGTACAACGTGCAGCAGGCCTATGTGGCGAAGACGATGCAGTTCAAGCGCTTCTTCTTTGCGACGCTGGGAGGAACCCTGTTCTCCGCGGCACTGAGCATCGGCATGGTCTACCGGGGCTTTGGAATCTGGTCCCTGGTAGCGCTGCAGCTTTCCAACTTCGCGGTCAACACCGTCATACTGTGGTTCACGGTCGACTGGCGGCCGGAGCGGGCCTTCTCGCTGCGGCGTCTGGCCTCCCTGCTCTCCTACGGCTGGAAGCTGCTGGCGGCATCGTTTCTGGACACAGGCTATAACCAGCTCTACTCCCTGATCATCGGAAAGCGCTTTCCAAAGGCGGAGCTGGGTCAGTTTGACAAGGGACGGAACTGGCCGGATCAGATCACCACCAGCATCAACGCCTCCCTCGACAGCGTGCTGCTTCCGGTTCTGTCGGAAGAGCAGGACGACCGTACAAACGTCCGGGAGATGACCCGGCGGGCCATCAAGACCAGCTCCTACATCATGATGCCGGTCATGGCAGGGCTCGCAGCCTGCGCAAAGCCGCTGGTGCATCTGCTCCTGAAGGACCAGTGGCTGCCCTGCGTTCCGTATATGCAGATCTTCTGCGCAATCTATGCCTTCTATCCCCTGCATACGGCGAACCTCAACGCGATCAAGGCGATGGGCCGCAGCGACGTGTTTCTGAAGCTGGAGCTCCTCAAGACAGGCACAGGGATCCTGATCCTGTTTTTCACGGTGCCGTACGGTGTCATGGCCATGGCGCTGGGAATGCTCTTCAACGACATCCTCTGCCAGATCATCAATGCCTGGCCGAACCGGAGGCTGCTGGACTATCCGTATCTTCAGCAGCTCCGGGACATGCTCCCCTCCATCGGCCTGTCGCTTGTGATGGCGGCCTGTGTCTGGGCGGTCACAAGACTTGGCCTGGGCGACCTCATAACGCTGCTGATCCAGGTGCCGCTGGGCGTGCTGATCTATCTCGCGGGATCCGTCCTTCTGAAGATCGACAGCTTCGGGTATATTCTGGATACCATAAAAAAAATGCGTAACCGCGGAAAGGATCACGCATGAAAAAACTGCTTTTGCTGGGAGGTTCCCGCTTCCTGCTGCCTGTCATCCGGGAGGCGAAGGCCCTCGGCTGCCATACGATCACCTGTGACTATCTGCCGGACAACATCGCACATCGCTATTCGGACGAGTATCATAACGTCAGCATCACGGACAGAGAGGCCGTCCTGGCGCTGGCAGAGGAGCTGCAGGTGGACGGGGTGATGTCGTTTGCCTGCGATCCCGGTGTGGTGACGGCGGCCTATGTGGCGGAGAAGCTGGGGCTGCCGAACGTCGGGCCGTATGAGTCGGTTGCGATTCTGCAGGACAAGGGACGCTTCCGTGCGTTTCTGAGGGACAACGGCTTCCGGGTCCCGGAGGCGAGATGCTATGAAGAGAAAGCTGCGGCGCTGAATGCGGCGGAAGCGCTGAGATATCCGGTGATTGTGAAGCCGGTGGACAGCGCCGGAAGCAAAGGGGTCAGCCGTGTCGGAGCGATGGATGAGCTGGCGTCTGCAATCGACGGCGCCCTGTCCTTCTCCCGCTGCGGAAGATTTATCATTGAGGACTATATTGAGCAGAGAGGTTTCTCTTCGGACACGGACTGCTTCTCCGTGGACGGAGAGCTGTGCTTCGTCTCCTTCAACAACCAGTATTTTGACCGGAGGGCGAACAATCCCTATGCCCCGGACGGCTATACCTGGCCGGCCGTCATGCCGGCGGAGGTGCAGGAGGAGCTGCGGAGCGAGCTTCAGCGCCTGCTGAGGCTTCTGAAGATGGGCACCTCGGTCTACAACATCGAGACCCGGCAGGGCACCGACGGCAAGGCCTATATCATGGAGGTCTCACCCCGCGGCGGCGGAAACCGGCTGAGTGAGATGCTGGAATACTGTACCGGGAAGAAGCTGGTGCAGAACGCAGTCCGGGCGGCGGTCGGGCTGCCGGTGGAGCGCTTTGAGAACCCGGGCTACCGCGGCCACTGGTCCATCGTGATCCTGCACGCGGAGCAGAACGGCACGTTCCGGGAGCTCCGGATTGCGGACGATGCGAAGGACAGCGTCGTGGAACGAGACCTGTGGGTGGAACGGGGGGATCCGGTCGAGGCCTTCTCCGGGGCGAACAAGGCGGTCGGCACGCTGGTCATGAACTGGCCTTCGGAGGAGGAGCGCGACCGGCGTATGGCCGATGTCTCCGCCTGGGCGAGGGTCGTGACAGAGGAAGACGCAGATGAGTGACAGGGCCCTGCACTGTGAAATCGGGGGCTACCTGGAGCTGGAGCGCTTTACGGGGCCGATGCTGCATGAAGAGGCTGCTGCGCTCTCCAGCGGCCGAGGCGGTCTCTCGCTCCTGATCCGGCAGAAACAGATCCGGAAGATCGCGCTCCCGGATTATCTCTGTGATGTGGTGAGGGCGGCCTGTGAAGGCGCGGAGGTTTCGATCTACCCGATCGGCGCAGATCTGAAACCCGGTGAGCTGCACCTGGATGACGAGACCTGGCTCTATCTGGTAAACTATTTCGGTCAGCTGAGCGGGGAGGAGATCCGGGAATGGGGCGAGAGGCATCCAAGGCTGATCGTGGACAATGCGCAGGCCTATTTTGACCTGCCGGTACCAGGGATCGATACGATCTACACCTGCAGAAAATTCCTCGGTGTGGCGGACGGAGGCTTCCTGTACACGGATGCGGCGATTCCGGAGCTTCCTGAAGATGAATCCCACGGCCGTATGGGCTTTGTACTGGGCCGCTTTGAACGCCCGGCGGAGGAATACTACGCAGAGGCCGCGAAAAACAACGATACGCTTCCCACGGAGGCGAGACGGATGTCGCCGATCACCCGGAACCTCCTGCATGCGGTGGACTATGACCGGGTGAAGATCGCCAGAACGGAGAATTTCAGGATACTGCACGGGGCGCTCGGAGAGTTCAACCTGCTGCCGCTGCTGCGGGAGACGGAAGGCGCCTATGCCTATCCGCTGATGCTGGAGAACGGGGCAGAGATCCGCAGGAAGCTGATCGGGCAGAGAATCTTTGTACCGCGGCTCTGGCCGAACGTCCTGCAGGAACAGCCAGCGGATTCCACAGCCTATCGGCTGACGGAGCAGATTCTGCCTCTGCCCTGCGATCAGCGCTACGGCCGGGAGGAAATGGACAGGATCATTCAGGCTGTGACAGGCCTGCTGTAACAAAGGAGAACGGAAATGGCCATCAACGTTACCCGCTCCTCGATGCCTCCCTTCGAGGAATACTGCGAGGAGATCCGGGAGCTCTGGGACAGCCACTGGCTGACCAATATGGGAACAAAACACAGACAGCTTGAGACAGAGCTGAAGAGCTACCTGGGCTGCGAGCAGGCTGTGCTCTTTACAAACGGCCATCTGGCGCTGGAAAACGTGATCGAAGCCTTCGGACTGAAGGGCGAGATCATCACGACCCCGTTTACCTTTGCCTCCACGACCCATGCGATCGTCCGCTCAGGATGCAGACCGGTCTTCTGCGATATCGACCCGGACAGTTATACCCTGGACCCGGGCAGGCTGGAAGATCTGATCACGGAAAAGACGGTTGCGATCCTGCCCGTGCATGTGTACGGGAATCTCTGTGACGTCGACCGGATCGGAGAAATTGCCGCCCGGCACGGACTGCCGGTGATCTATGACGCCGCACACAGCTTCGGTGTATTCCGAAACGGCGTCAGCTCCGCCTGCTTTGGGGATGCGGCGATGTTCAGCTTCCATGCGACGAAGGTGTTCCATACCATCGAGGGGGGCGCAGTCTGCTGCCGCAGCGAGGAGATGTACCGGAGACTCTGTGACCTGAAGAACTTCGGCATTCATGATGAGGAGCACGTCCCCTATGTGGGCGGGAACGCCAAGATGAACGAGTTCTGCGCCGCAATGGGTCTCTGCAATCTGCGGCATCTCGGGGACGAGATTGAAAAAAGACGCCGGGTGGTGGAACGGTATAACCGGAGGCTGGAAGGCATCCCGGGGCTGAAGCTGAACCGGATGCAGAAGGGAGTCCAGTCGAATTACGCCTATTACCCTGTCGTGTTCGACGGTTACAGCTGTACCAGAGACGAGGTATTTGAGCGGCTGAGCGCGGAAGGAATCATCCCGCGGAAGTATTTCTACCCGCTGACCAACGCATTTGACTGCTATGCCGGGCAGGAGGGATTCGACCCGAAGCAGACACCGGTTGCCGCAGACCTTGCGGACCGGGTTCTGACGCTTCCTCTGTATGCGGATCTGCCGCTGGAGACCGTAGACTGGATCTGTGAGCTGATTCTGCGCTGAGTCGGCAGTATAACGAAGGATTGACGATAACCAAACTTTTTCAAATATGAGCTCCTTCCGCAGCGTGAATGATCACGATGCAGAAGGAGCATGTTTATTGCTGTTTCTTCCCGGTGTACCCATACTATGGGGCCGTATGTGTTGTGGATTGTCTTACACAAGCTTCAGACTGACGGTAATCACTTTGTTGGCCGTTGTGCCGCCGTTTCCTCTGAGGAACACATTCAGCTTGACCGAATCGCTCTTCGGAGGGCCGCTGTCATAGTCGGCCGGTCCCGAGGGAGCTGCTGCACCGCCGCCGGCGTTGCTGCGGGACGGGGGATCTGTCGTTACGGTGTCACTCGCTGCGGAGCTGTTCCTGACGGAGTCAGGCAGAATATTTTTCTTATACCCGATGGCATACTCCCCGTTTCCGAGCTTTGTGAGACTGTACTTGGCGCTGCTCTTTGCATCCAGCTCCACTCTGGCCATATCAATATCATACAGGGTGTCGTCGTTCAGAATCAGCTTCACAGTCTGCCGGTCAAACCGGTCGTTCTTCAGCAGGGTAAGGCTCTTCACACTCTGGTCGATCTTCACGGTTCCCATCTTCACCGGGAGTTTTACGGGCTTAGTTGTGTATCCGTCCAGGCTCATGGTAACACTGTAGGTTGTTTTCGGGTTAATATTGACACCGTATTTTGGAGTTATGACAAAGTGCCCGTCTACAAACTCTTTCTCGAAGAGCATGCTGTCCCTGCCGTCAACCAGCTTGCCGTTGATGTAAAGCTTTGCCCGGCTGAGATCGTATCCGTACCAGTTCTTGAAGGTGGGCGTGATGACCGCCTGGGTTCCCTGTCTCAGAACATCGATCCCGCCCGTGGCTTTCAGCGTGACGGAAGCCGCCGGCGACTTTGGGGAAGCCTTGACCGTGAACTTCACGGTAACCGGCTGCGTCTTTATGCTCTCTGTGCTGATGACCGCGGAATAAGAATATCCTGTTACACGCTTTTTCAGAGCGTCTTTCCCGGTAATGGTGATGACGTTTCCAGCGGTGGTAACATTGAACATGCTGTTTGCCGGCTGATCAATAATATCGAGCTTCTTGTTGGTCTGCAGAATCTGGACCGTGTATACTCCCGCAGCGGCGTTAAAGTTTTTCCCGGTCACGGTGATGACCACCGGGCTGTCGGGAATCGTCGTGTCGATCACGCCTGCCGCCTTCGCCGTCAGACTGGCCGGACTGGTCTTCGGAAGAACCTTTACGGTCAGAAGGGCGACCTGCTTTCCATCCGCTTTCACCGGCAGCTTATAGTTCCCCGGTGCCGCTTTCCCGACCTGTAACTCTACTCTCTGTGTCGCTTCGTTATATTTCGCGCTCAGTCCGGACACGCCGTCCGCGGTGATCTGATGGCTCATTCCGGGCAGCGGGACCAGCGTGACTGCTGCCTCCGCCCGGTCCGCGATACCGGAATTCAGTGTCACGGATGCCGGACTCAGAGTCATCTTCGGTGCGGTGTATACCACACTGACCGGGACCTTCACCGTTGCATCGACCGCCCAGTCCTCCAGTTTGCAGGTCAGGCTGAAGCTGCCGGAGCCTTTTGATGCGCCCTTTTTCACTGTAAGGCTGAGATCGCCGTTGCATGTGGCAAGAGCCTTTGTCTTCGCGTCTGCCGATGCGGTAAAGGACTCCACTCGGCCGCCTGTGATGATGATGGGAGCCGTATCTCCGTTAATAAAGCTGTTCAGCTTCACCTGTGCGGCTTTGAGCTTCGGGAGGGCCTTCGATACCTTGACCGTGAGCTCAGGGGTCCTCAGCACCTGACCGTTCGACAGAGACAGAATGACCGCGGATTTATAGGTCGAGGCGACGTTCTTGACGGCTGTCTTATTGTTCAGATCAATAATCGGGACAATCTCCAGCGTCCGGTCGTCAACAATACGCAGTCGGAAGACGTTGAGGATGTTCTGCTTTCCTCCGCCGGCAAACTCTGCTTTGGTGATCGTGACGCCCGTGTCTTCGAGCTCGGTGCCGTCCGCCAGCGTCACACTGGCGGCCTGCACATTCTGTTCAAGCCTGAGCACAACGCTGAAACGGGCATAGTCTGTTTTATAGAGCTCTGAGGTTATCTGCTTTACGGGAAGAATAACCTGGATTTCCTGTTCGGCCTGCTTTTTCTCATCGAGGACATCGATCCTGCACCGGGCGGTCAGGGTCTTTTCTCCGTTGCTGATTGCAGCAATAACGTAGTCCGTGCCGGGGCCTTTCACTGTGACCGTCCCATCGGAAACAGAGACCACATTGTTTTTCCCGCTCTCCGTCTTCCAGTCAACGCGGACAAGATAGGCCGGGTCTGTCAGGTTCGTCTCCAGTTTTACCGTACCTGTATCCATGTTCAGAAGCAGGTATCCGCGGTCCAGCTTCAGCTCTTCCGGCAGTCCGGACCAGTCGGGCTCCAGCATGGGGATCGCTTCACCGCGACCAAGGACTTCTCCGCACACCGAACAGACAGTATCACCGGTATAGCCCATTTCGGTTTCGGTCGGTTCTTTGACGTTGACCGTCTCGGGCCGATGCGGGATCTTTTCAACACGGAAGGTTTTGCGGCTCAGCTCGGTCTTGCAAACGGAGCAGTATGTGACCTCGTCGTAGCTGCCCTCAGCGCTGCAGGTCGCTGGCTTCTCGTTCTCGCGGACAGGGGACCCGTCCGTATGCGGTTTCTTCTCAATGGTCTTTTTCACCCGGCTCAGCTCGGTCTTGCAAACGGAGCAGTATGTGACCTCGTCGTAGCTGCCCTCAGCGCTGCAGGTAGCGGGCTTCTCGTTTTCGCGGACAGGAGACCCGTCCGTATGCGGTTTCTTGTCAATGGTCTTTTTCACCCGGCTGATTTCTGCATGGCATATAGAGCAATAGACGACCTCGTCGTAGCTGCCCTCAGCGCTGCAGGTAGCGGGCTTCTCATTTTCGCGGACAGGAGTACCGTCCGTATGCGGTTTCTTCTCAATCGTTTTTTTAACCCGACTCAATTCTTCATGGCATACCGAGCAGTATACGACTTCGTCATAGCTGCCCTCGGCACTGCAGATAGCCGCCTTCTCGTTCTCACGGACGGGTGCACTTTCAGAATGCGGCTTCTTCTCGATGGTCTTTTTCACCCGGCTAAGTTCCGCATGGCATACAGAACAGTAGACAACTTCGTCATAGCTGCCCTTGGCCGTACAGGTAGCAGGCTTTTCGTTCTCGCGGACAGGAGCACCGTCCGTATGCGGCTTTTTCTCAATGGTCTTTTTCACCCGGCTGAGTTCCGCATGGCATACGGAGCAATACACAACCTCATCATAGCTGCCTTTAGCGCTGCAGGTAGCTAACTTTTCATTCTCGCGGACGGGTGCACTGTCTGTGTGCGGTTTCTTCTCAATTGACTTTTTCACCCGGCTGAGTTCCGCATGGCATACGGAGCAATACACAACCTCATCATAGCTGCCTTTAGCGCTGCAGGTTGCCGCAATTACATTTTCACGCACTGCTGTTCCTGCGGTGTGTGCGAGCTTTCCGATAATCGTGCCAGTCTTCACAGTCTCCCCACAGACGGTGCACACTTCATCTCCGGTATACCCTGTCTCAGAACAGGTCGCTTCTTTCGAGTTTCTTAGTTCTGTTTTGTGACCCAATGCAGGAATCACTTCTCCGGATTTAACCAGCTCATTGCACAGCGTGCAGATTTTGTCTCCGGTATAGCCGTCCTCTGTGCAGGTTGCTTCTCTTACATACTGAAGAACAGCCTGATGTGTATGATCCAGTTTTCCTAGAATCTTATGCTCGCGTCTCAGCTCCACTCCGCAGACTGTACAGTAGACGACTTCGTCGTAACTCCCTTCAGTAGTGTATGTCGCTACAATTTCGTTCTCCCGTAATGGTGTACCTGCTTTGTGTCCGGCTGGCTCTGATGTCTTCTTTGTTCTGCTCAGTTCGTTCCCGCAAACCGAGCAGTATATGACTTCATCATAGCTGCCTGAAATTCTGCAGGTTGCCGGAACCTCATTTTCATGAACGGCCTCACTCGGTGTGTGAGCGAGCTTGCCGATCATCTTCTTTTCCCGACTCAGTTCCGCACCGCAGACCGAACAATATATGACCTCATCATAGCTGCCTGCAGATGTACAGGTCGCTGCAATTCTGTTTTCATGTACTGCTTTACCTGCCGTGTGGGACAGCTTGGCGATCCGCTTTCCTGTCCGACTCAGCTCCCCATGACAGACTGAGCAATATACAACCTCGTCAAAACTGCCCTCTGCGCTGCAGGTTGCCGCTGTTTCATTCTCATGCACTGCAGCTCCTGCGCGGTGTGCGAGCTTCTCAATGACGGTTCCGGTTTTGACTGTATCACCGCAAACCGAGCAGATCTCATCTCCGGTATAACCAGTCGCTGTACAGGTTGCAGCTCTTGCGTTCCGGATCTCTGTGCTGTGGCCCAGAGCAGGAACTGTCGTTCCTGTTTTAATCCGCTCATTGCAAAGGATGCAGACCGCATCTCCGGTATATCCAGCCTCAGTGCATGTCGCTTCTTTCACATTCTGAAGCTCTGTCTGGTGAGTATGATTCTGCTTTCCTACCGTTTTATGTTCCCGACTCAGTTCCACACCGCATACCGTACAGTAGACGACTTCGTCGTAGCTACCCTCAGTTGTATAGGTAGCTGCCACTTCATTTTCCCTTACAGGCGTGCCAGCCCTATGACCGGCAGCAGCCACTGTCTTCTTCTCCCGACTCAGTTCTGTGCCACATGCGGTGCAGTATACCACTTCGTCATAGCTGCCTTCTGCAGTGCAGGTTGCTGGCTTTTCGTTCTCGCGGACGGTTCCACCCGGCGTATGGCCAAGTGCCTGGATCGTTCTTTCTTCAGTCTTTCTGCAATAGGAACAGGTTCTCTGTTCTGTTCCCGTCCCTGTGCAGGTCGCCGCCCGTACAACAGTCCATCCGCTCCAGCTGTGATTATGCGCCGGATAGCTGATTTGTGTATCCGTCAACAGATCATTGCCGCTTCCTATCTGGATCGCTTCCCAGTGATCTGCGTCACTATCATAGGAGACCTTCGACAATGACGTGCAGCCTCTGAATGCATTTTTCCCAATCTCTTCTACCGTCGAGGAGACTTTCACTTCAGACAGGTTACTGCATCCGTCAAATGCGGAGCTTCCAATGGATGTCACACCGTCTTCGATGATTACTTTCCCTGCTCCCGTTCCCCACGGTGCCGGATTGCTCGCGCTGTAATCATCCATAGCGCCGGTCCCTGAGATGGTCAGCAGACCGTTTTCATCCAAGGTCCAGGTCAGATTCTCTCCGCAGGTGCCGGATGTGGGATCGGCTTTCTCCCATACGGCATAAAGAATGATATCACCTGCAGCTATAAATCTTGCACCCGGTTGATATGCGGCTGTGGAGGAATCGGCCGTGAAAGCCCATCCCAGGAATTTATAGCCGTCGCGGTTTGGAGACTGAGTGCTCAGATCAGTCTGAGCTCCATTGGTTATAATCTGAGCGTCAGGTGCGTTATGGCCTCCGTTGGCGTTATAGCTGATCATAGCCTTCGCGAAATGCTTTCTCGCAGAGGTCGCCGGAGTATTGGATGCAGATATTGCTATTTCATTCCACTGTGCTTCACAGCCGCCATAATAGATGTCAGTTAAGTCTGTGCATTCATAGAAAACGGCAAATTCAATTGTCGTGATGCTCTCTGGAATTGATATCTGTTTTAATTTTGAACAGCCTTTAAACGCACCTGCTCCAAGAGATGTAAGCGTGTTGGGAAGTGTAATCTCCACAAGTTCGGAGCAATAGTAGAACGCATGAACATCAATGACATTTGTTCCCTCATTCAAAATGACACTTTGAAGGGCATCACACTGAAAGAAGGCTGAATCTCCAATCCGTCTGACAGATCCCGGAACTGTGATTTCCCGGAGTGCTGAACAGTACGAAAACGCCACGTTCCCAATGTTCTCAACTGTTGAAGGAATCGTAATACTCTCCATATTGCTGCAGCCATAAAACGCCCCTTGGCCGACTGTGGTTACTCCGGGCTCGATGATGACGGTCTTGACGTTTTTATTGTTGTACCACGGCGAATTTTCAGAATTCCACGCCATCACACCCGTTCCGGAGATGGTCAGCAGGCCGTTGTTATCCAGTTTCCAGAACAGATTGTCTCCACAAATACCGGTTGCATATGCTTCCCAGGTCAGGCTGCCGCCGTAATTCTGCATGTTTTCAGCCGTATATGTTCTGTTTGATGAGGGGTAGAATACGGTTGCAGTAACTCCTGAGAAAGCCTTATCCTCAACACTTGGCAAGTCTCCTTCCAGGGTGAAGGTTTTCAGACTGCTGCAGCTGGCAAATGCATACTGTTCGATGCTCGTTACACTGGCCGGGATGGTCACACTCGTCAGACTACTGCAACCAGCAAACGTACCATATGCAATGCAGGTCACCCTTTCCGGAATTACAATGCCTGACAGATCTTCACAGTCCATAAATGCATATTCCCCGATGCTCGTTACACTGTTCGGGATTGTAATACTTGTCAAACCATAGCACTCCTGAAATGCACAATACCCGATGCTCGTCACGCTATCCGGAATCTCAATGCTCATTAACTCCCAGCAATCTGCAAATGCATTAGGCCCAATACTCGTCACACTGTCCGGAATCTCAACGCTTGTCAGACTAAAACAGTAATAAAAGACACTATCGCCAATACTCGTCACACTATCCGGGATGGTAATGCTTGTGAGGAGTGAATTATTAGAAAACGCACTGTCACCAATGCTCGTTACACTGTCCGGGATTGTAATACCTGTGATGCCAGTAGCATAAAATGCACTGTTTCCAATGCCTGTGATGCCGTCTGGTAATACTATGCTTTTAAGACTATTACAACCGTAAAACGCATTCTCCGGAATTGACACTGCCCAGCCATATTCAATATTGCAGCCGCTTCCTTTCGGTCCTGCTGTCTTAAGCTCCGGGCAGTAACTGAACACTTCTCTTTCAAGGCTCGTTACACTGTTCGGAATTACAACGCTTGACAAATGATCACAGCTACCAAATGCCCTCTCCTTGATGTTTGTAACGCCATCCTGAATTGTGATGCTCGTCAGACTGCTGCAGTTGCAAAAGGTATAGCTCTCAACGCTTTTCACACTGCTCGGAATCGTAACACTCATCAGGCTGCTGCAACTATGGAATGCAGACCCTCCAATGCTCGTTACGGTATCCGGGATTGTGATATCTGTTAAGCTGCTGCATTTATAGAAAGCGCTATTTCCTATATTATTAACATTGCTTGGAATCGTGATGCTTTTTAAATTACTGCAATCATAAAACAAATAATCACCAATCGAAGTTACGCCATCTGCAATAACAACACGTTTGATCTCCGACGAATAATTTTTCCAAGGCGCATAATTTGGATATGAGTAATTCGGTGTCGCTCCGGTTCCCCGGATGGACAGAGTACCGGTTTCATCCAGTATCCAGGGCATTCCACTTCTCAGCTCACCATAAATACTTCCATCTGCGAAATGAAGAATCGCAGAATCAATTCCTTCATTATAATCACCAATGCTTATTTCAGACCAATCGTCATATGTTCCGCCATAGAAAATATCAGTCAACTCATTACAATAACTAAACGCACATATATTGATATATTTAACACTTTTGGGGATTTCAACTGAGTGTAATTTAGCGCATTGGTTGAATGCATACTCTCGGATTTCTGATACATTGGCGGGAATTGTTATCGCAGTTAAGCTGGAACAGCATTGAAATGTATTACTTTCTATCGTCGTAATCCCATCCGGAAGAGTAATTAATGATAGCTTTGTGCATCCTTTAAATGCACTTCCCCCTATATTCGTCACACTGGAGGGAATGGCAATTGACTCCAACGAAGTACAATCCAAAAAAACGCCAGCCTTTATCGTTTTCACAGTATTTGCTATCACAACTTCCTTGACTTTATCAAGCCCATTAAAGCAAAAATAACCTAGAGATGTAACACCACCTTCAATTACAATGTTACGTATATTCCAACTATCCGCGGTCCATGGTGGCGAAGAATACGCATCATAATCTGGTATACCACCATTTCCCGAGATAACCAAGGTACCTTCATAAGTATGGAGCTCCCAGGTCAGGGAACCAATTCTTCCGCTGCTATAGATCGTATCACCATTATATGTCTTATCTTTCCAGACTGCATAAAGGGTCACTGCTCTTTCGTCTGTATAGCTGTCTCCAGGCTGATATTCCGCTTCAGTCGCTTCCGCTCTTGTCGCCCAGCCAAGAAACCGATGCCAACTGAAAGTCGGTATATCGTTCGTAAGCACCAAGGTTTCTCCACGGATCTTCGTTTGAGACACAGGCGATCCTGTGCCCCCGTTGGCGTCGTATGTTACAAGGAATCCACCATTTGGAACCCAGGTTAACGTACCCCCATAATTCTTGAGCTTATTTGTATATGTCAAGTTTTCCGCGGGATAATGAACGGTAGCTTGGACTCCTGAGAAAGCTTTATCATCTATGTTCGGCATATCTCCTTCCAGTATAACAGTTGTCAAAGAGCAATTTATAAATACATAGTTTCTGATGAACCTTACATCAGACGGAAGGGTAATGGTCTCTAGTTTTTCGTTGTTCAGATACAGAGATCTCGCATAATACAGAGGATTAGAATAACACTCCCCATAGTGCGGTTCACCGTATGAACCGGTTGAAAAGCTGATCTGACACCATGCTTTTAAATCAATAATATTTACTTTCTCTAAAGCATCACAACCGTAAAAAGCGCATCCCTTAATTGTAGAAACTGTACTTGGAATACTAATTTCGCATAAAGATTCACATTCCCAGAATGCATATCGTTCGATAGTCGTCAATCCCTCAGCTAAGAAAACCGTTTGAAGGGAGGCACAGTTTTTGAATGCACTGTCACCTAAAGAGGATGAACAGACCACTGCTGATTGAAGAGAGGAGCAGGAAGCAAAAACAGATTCTCCCATATTGGATACAGTAGATGGAATTGTTACAGTCTGAAGATACTTGTAGCCGTAAAATGCTTTATTTTTCAGTTCTGTTATACCGGAAGGTATTTCCAGATTTGTCAATTTTATTCCGCCCACATACAGGGCGGCACATTGTCCATCCTCTCGAGGCGATAGAGGATTAGACACCCCATTTTGCGCAAAATCAATATTCAGCCATGTTGACAGATCATTTAAAGACACTTTGGTTAGCTTAGAGCATCCATAAAACGCATTAGCACCTACACTTGTCAGTGTAGTTGGTATTGTTATCTCCGTTAACGACTTGCATCCGGAAAATGTATAGCCAGAGATAGATTTTATGCCCTCCGGAATAACAATTTTTGATAGTGCTGTACAGTTTTGAAACATACCCGTTCCGGTATATGTGAGTTTGGTTGACAGTATTACGGTAGAAAGCGATGAGCAGTCTTGAAACACGTAAACTCCCATAGTGGTAACACTATCAGGAAGATTCACCTCCTGCAACGCTATGCATCCCTCAAATGCACACCTACCAATTGATGTAACCGTTGGCGCTATCGTTATCATCGAGATACTGTTCATTTTTTCAAATGCATAAGCTCCGATAGATGTTACACCTGAATTGATTATGACTTTTTTGATACTATTTCTATAGGTGTACCACTCTGCCGGCTCCCAAATATAGTCACCATCATCGTATTCATAGTAATCCTTCATTTTTCCTGCGCCGTTTATCGTAAGAGTTCCCGCATTATCTAAAGTCCATGTCAGATTGCTTCCGCAGGTACCGGATGCGGACATCGCTTCCACAGGAGCATCGTCTTCGCTTTGAATCAAAGCAACTGTGATTTCCACAAAAGGATCATCACCGAAGACCTCGAATGTACCTTCAGCAGTCTTATACCCTTCAGCCGCTGCGATATAACTATACTCTCCTGGCAGCAGCAGCCAGCTTCCGTCCTCCTCGGACTGAAGCTCTGTGATCTCTTCTTCATATTTCTCATAAACGGTCAGGCTTGCGTCTTCCGGGGTAACGGTAAACCAAACCTGAACCACAGAGTATTCCTCAATGTCGGCATCAGGTTCTTCTTCCGTGACTGCATCAGGGTCAACAGCCTCTTCGCTTTCTTCTTCAGATTCTTCTGCGGACGGAGCTTCTGCCTCTTCCGCAGGTTCTTCCAAGGGTTCCTCAGGTCCCTCTGGAGGCTCTTCTACCTCTTCTGCAGGACCTTCTGGAGGCGCTGCAGACTCATCTTCCTCCGGAAACTCAGTATCTTCTTCCATCGGTTCCGAGTCAAATTCATCTTCAGAGAACGCGAGAAGGCTTTCCTGCTCTTC
>JAILFJ010000073.1 GCA_024697625.1 Oscillospiraceae bacterium | reverse complement strand
GGTTCGACCCAGTGTGCCGTTCTTTATATCTTTGACTCTACGGTTTCAGCAGGCACAAAGTTCTGCGTGCTGGATGCGAGCGGAAACGAGGTGCTATCCTATACGCCGCAATGCAGCTATTCCTCCGTATCCTTCAGCTCTCCGGAGCTGACGGTCGGTGAGACTTATACCGTAGTATGCGGTGAGCAGAGCTCTGATCTGACGCTGGACACAACTACAATGTCTGTAGGCAGTTCCGGCGGGATGGGTGCGGAACAGCCAAATGGAATGGATAACACCCAGCCGGGCGGTATGGGCGACATGCAGAACAGCGGTTCAGCTGAAAACCAAGACGAAGACAGTGACAGTGAAGAACGCGGGGCATTTCCTGACAGAGGTGGAGAATCCGATTCGGACCGTCCGTCCCCGCCTGACGGGGAGATGGGTACTCCTCCGGGGCAGAACGCCGACAGCGACATGGAACCGCCGGATTTCTCCAACGCTGAAGAGGGCGCTCCCTTTGACGGTGCGGGAACCGATAGTGACGGAACAGACCGGGAGCGGCCAACTCAACCGGAGGGAGGCGGCGAAGGACTGAACGGCTTTGGCCAGGAAGAAGCGTCAGACACAGGAGAAACAGAGAGCGAATCTACCGGATTCGTTTCATTAAAAGAACTCAATCAGAATGTCTGGATTCTGTTAGGCTCGTCTCTTTTGGTTCTGGTTGCTGCAATTCTGTTTGCAAAACTGTATCGAGAGTAAAAAATGCCAAAGAGTTTTTTCCTTCATGCGGCTGATTCCTAGAAATAGCCAGCATTGGATAGGAATCTGGATTTCTTCGGTTTCGCATTACCGTGAAACTTGGATTGCACTGCAATAATCAAACATCTACTCCCTATATTAGGATGTTTGAACGGCATTTGAAACAGCACAGCCAATAAGTATATAAACCAAGAGAGCGGCGGGGGCCAAAAAGCCCCCGCCGCTGATGCATTATACGTAAATCAGATCGCCGTTTACCATTTCCGTTGCCTGATTCCTGATGTTGTTCATCCTCTGCACCCACAGCATTTGATTCTGTGCCTTAAGCTGCTCGGTGATACCCTCACGGGCTGCCATCTGCTTTACCAGCTCAAGAAACATGCTTTCTGCCTGTTTGTTCAGATCAGCCAAATAACCGTTCAGCTTACCGGTGATCTGCAGTTCCGTGTACAGCGCCTTGCGATGCTGCCTGAGATACCGCAGATGTCTTTCCATTTCGCATAAAGCCCGTTTGTCATCAGTTTCCTGTCTGCACAGGTGGTATACATGATCCGCTTTCCCCTTACTGTTTATGAAATGTGATTCAGAGCATCGAGGAACCGCCGGTCACTATCCAGCACGCAAGAGCGGCGGATACGAAGGCTCCGGTGAATACATTTGCCGTGCGGCGGTAGATGTAGGCTGCCAGGATGCTGAATACCAGGATCTGGGGCAGGAAGACTATCAGCAGGCTCATGAAGGGGCCGCCGAAGGTGGAACCGAACAGAAGGTCGGCTCCGGGTCCCAGTTCCGCGAAGAAGGGGATGTACTCCAGCAGGGTGATGGCGATCACGCCGCCGGTCATGACGAAGGCGTTCTTCACCCAGCAGCTGAGGAAGCCGCCGAAACCTGCCTTATATGTGGATCTTGTTCTCAGGGAGGCAAGGGCCTTGCTGTTGTTCAGCACGAAGAACAGCATATAAAGGAGGATGTAGACCAGGAACTGGAGGAACCTCTCGCCGGTGAAGGTCTTGAAGAAGGGCCAGATGAAGCGGAGATCCAGATGGAACAGCGTCTCGCACAGCCATACGATGACGTACATGAAGCACACCATGCAGCAGGCAAGCAGCGCGCTCTTTCCGGCAAGCGCCCATCCGAATCTGTCAGGCTGCGCCTCGGTGCCGAGGCCTATGTTGTAGTATCTGTCTTTCTGACCGTTCTTTCCGGCTTTCTTGAGTGAGACGGCGGTCATGATGAACATGATGATGATCAGCAGGCCGTAGTAGCTGAGGAAGCCGTCGCCTATGGTCATGCGGAAGACCTTCTCGGGAAGGGGCAGCAGTCCGTGACCCAGCTGGGTCATGAAGGGGTAGGTGATGCCCGCCAGTACCATGGTGACGCAGGCGTTGAGCCACCACTTTTTCCTGGGAAGGATGCCCTCTTCGGAAGGAAGAGCCTGCTTTACGCCGCTGAAGAAGGGCGTCTCAAGCAGCAGCTCCATGAGGGGGAGCATGGCGAATATGGCGCAGAGCATGGCGATGAGCACCAGGGTCTCCTTGGTCATCGCTCTCTGGGAGCCGGAAGGGATGTCCGAGGTAAAGCCCAGGGCAGCTTCGAACCATTCAATGGCGGTAGCCAGACCCTTGGCGTTGTGGGTGGTGAGGCGGTGGTTGGTCATGAGAAGCTGGATACGTCTGGCGGAGCCGTCGGAGAACCTGCCGAAGGTGGTGTTCCACGCAGCGTTGCCCGCCGTGGTCCCCAGGAAACCGGTGCGCAGATCCGACTTGAGCAGATCGTCGCTCACTGTGTTCTCATAATCCCTGAAGTAGCTGAACTCGTCGTACTTTGCCTGGAGCAGCAATACGTTGTTGAAATGGATGGCGCCGGAGTCGTATGCCTTGTCGGTGAACAGCTCGCCGCACTGCAGCACGGTTGCCTTGGGCTCGATGGGGGTGCCGGAATAGGCGGCAGCCACGGTCCAGGAGGACCAGGTGCCCATGGAGTGTCCGGATACGCCCATCCTCTCATTGTCCACCATTTCCATGTCTGCAAGCGCCGCGTAGGCGAAGACGCCGCCGCAGGAGCTGTCGGTCATGATGTTGCCGTCGCTGTCGGCGGAATAATGCTCATTGAAGAAGGAGAGGTTGGAGAAGTTCATCATGATGCGGTATCTGTTGGCTCCTCCGATGGAGACGAAGGTGCCGTCCGCCTCGCTGTCCTCTCCGTAGTTCACCGTCACCTTGTGGTTGACGAAGCCTCTGTTGGCGAGGCCTGCCTTGGTCCAGCCGTGGCCGTACTCGTCCAGCGACATCACAACCACGCCCCTTCTTGCCAGTTCTATGGCGTATGCGGCGCAGGTCTCATGGTCGTTCTGGTAGCCGTGCAGCAGCAGTACAGCGGGTGCCTTATTAGCAGAGTTGGCAGTTGAAGGTACATAGAGCTTGTAGTACATGTCGCCAAGTTCGTACTGCAGATAGCCCTCGGTGATCTTCACGTTTCCGTTGTCCGTCTGTATCATGTTGGCGAAGATCATGCAGACGAAGACCGCCAGCGTAAGGACCGCAAGACAGATCAGCGATTTCCTGTTTTTCATCCGTTTATCCTTTCTTTTCCGTTGCCTTAATGAGATTCATCACGTCCCGCAGGGTGGCTTCATAGTCCGAAGCGGCCCTGGGAGGGATATCACTGAAGGGAAGGCCTGCCCTGTTGGTCTGGAACACGGCGGCCAGCCCTTTTTCATACAGTTCACCGGCGTCGCCGGCTATCGTGCCGACTATGGCGATGAGGGGAACTCCGGCTCTTCTGGTGCGGGAGGATACTCCGTACAGCAGTTTGCCGTTGAGGCTCTGGGAGTCCAGCTTTCCTTCTCCGGTTATCACGATATCAGCGTCCTTCAGCGCCTCGTCGAAGCCGACGGCGTCAAGCACGGCCTCGGTGCCCGAGACCAGTCTTCCTCCCAGGAAGGCCATGCAGCCTGCGCCGGAACCTCCGGCAGCCCCCGCACCTGGTACAGCTGAAATATCTTTTCCCAGTTTTTCTGTTATTACGTCAGATATATGGCGCAGCCCCCTGTCCAGCAGTTCCACCGTATCCGGATCTGCTCCCTTCTGGGGGCCGTAAACGTGTGCGGCGCCTGTCTCCCCGTACAGGGGATTGTTCACGTCGCACATTACGGTGAGGGACACGTCCCTCAGCAGTCTCTCCGTTCCGGATATGTCTATGTCAGTTACCTGCTCAAGGGTGCCACCCGTGGGGACGAAGGAACGTTCCTCTTTATCCAGAAACACCGCGTCAAGTGCGGCGGCCATGCCGCATCCGCTGTCCGTGGTGGCGCTGCCGCCAAGACCGAGAAGTATAGAGGTGCAGCCGTTCTCCGCGGCGTGGCGCATCAACTGTCCCACACCGAAGGTGGTTGCCCTCAATGGTGATTTTCTGTCTTCGATGAGGGGGAGTCCCGCCGCTGAAGCCAGTTCTATCACGGCAGTCTTTCCCATAACTGCATATTCTGCCTCCATCGGCTCTCCCAGAGGTCCGGAGACGGTGACCCTGACGGGAACGGCTCCCGCAGCCCGCTCAAAGCATTCGACGGTGCCTTCGCCGCCGTCCGCAACGGGTATGGTCATGACCGAACAGTCCGGGAAGACGTCCTTTATGACTCTGCGGGCGATATCGCAGATCTCAGAGCTGGAAAGCGTTCCCTTGAAGGAATCAGACGCTATGATGCACTTCTTCATCTATTCACCCGAAGAGCTGCTCCTCCAGAGTGCGGACGAACAGCTCCAGCCCCTTTCTGTCCTCTTCCGTGAATCTTCCGACAAAGGGACTGTCTATGTCCAGGACTCCGAACAGCCTGTCTTCCGCGAAAAAGACGGGGACGACTATCTCGGAGTTGGAGGCGCTGTCGCAGGCTATGTGGCCGGGGAAGAGATGGACGTCCTCCACCAGCACGCTCTCTTTTCTTTGTGCGGCGGTGCCGCAGACGCCCTTTCCCACAGGGATCTCGATGCAGGCAGGCTTGCCCTGGAAGGGCCCCAGAATGAGAGTGTCCCCTTCAAGAATGTAAAAACCTGCCCAGTTCAGACCCTCCATCGTCTGGTAGATGAGGGCTGAGGCATTGGCCAGGTTGGCTATGGTGTGCGGCACTCCTTCGGCGAGGGCCCGCAGCTGGGCAGCAAGTGTATCATACTGTGACATGTGATATCCGCCTTTCTTTTCTGAAACAATTATATCCTGTTGCAAATAACCGTTCAACGGTCCGCAGGAAGAGGCGGAAACGGAAAACTCCCCCGCACGAGGCGGGGGAGAGTCAGTATCTCAGCATGTCCGTCAGGTCCTGAAAACAAGGATGTCGTCCACCTTTACGCCGAACGCGACAGCCAGGATCACCAGGTTGTCCACGGTGGGCAGGTTGACGCCGTTCTGCCACTTGTAAATGGCCTGGGGATTGGCAAATCCCAGAATGGACTGCAGCTCCTTGACCGAATATCCTGCTCCTGTCCGCAGGCGCGCGATGTTAACGCCGGTGGCGGACAGGTCAATGACGGGATAGTTGTTCATCTTTTTCCTCCTGTTCCGGCATGGCTGCCGGAACAGGGGTTCCGGTCAGTCAGCCTTGAAATTGTATATGGGTTTCAGTACTTCAATTATGTCTACGGTGTCTCCTATGACTCCGATTATGTCGTCAAGGGACTTGTATGCCATGGGCGATTCGTCCAGAGTGGCGCTGTTCACAGATGTGGTGTAGACTCCCTCCATCTGCTTTTTGTATTCCTGAATATCCAGAGTCTGAAAAGCTTTGGCACGGGACATTATCCTTCCGGCTCCGTGGGGAGCTGACTGGTTCCACTCATCATTTCCTTTTCCCACCGCGAGGACGGACCCGTCCCTCATGTTAATGGGGATGAGGACCTTTTCGCCCTTATGCGCGGCTATGGCTCCCTTGCGGAGCATCATCTCGCCTGTGTCGATGTAGTTGTGGATGGTGTGGAAGGCTTCCCCGCCGCAGATGCCGGTCCTGTCCAGCAGTATCCCGGCTATCTTCTCCCTGTTCTGTCTGGCAAAGGCCTGGCAGATGCTGACGTCATGGAGATAGTCGTCCATGTAGCTGCCGTACAGCCAGCACAGGTCTTCGGGCACTTCGGGATCCCTTTTTTCGTACTCCATCTTGAGAGAGGCAAGGGCGCCCTGGATCTCCTGCTTTCTGCCAGAGGCTTTTAGTTCCTCTATGATCTGTTCCCTCTGCCTGGTGTAGTCCTCTTTTCCCTTCGCCAGTTCCACTGCAAGGGACTGGTAGTGCTTCGCAGTCTGCAGTCCCAGCTGCCTGGAGCCGGTGTGTATGACGAGGTAGTTGGTGCCGTCCGCGGCGCGGTCTATCTCGATGAAGTGGTTTCCTCCTCCGAGGGTGCCGAGAGACCTCACCAGCCTTCCGGTGTCTTTCAGTTTCGCGCTGCAGCGTAGAGCGCCGAGGTCGAAGAACGCGGCCGGCTTGTCCCAGACGTCGAAACCGGAGGGGATGAAGTGGCACGCCTCGTCGAAGCGCTCCATGTCTATGTCAGCCTTTCCCAGGTCCACGGTGTACATGCCGCAGCCGATGTCCACTCCCACTATGTTGGGCACGACCTTGTCGGCCACGGTCATGGTGGTGCCTATTGTGCATCCTGCTCCGGCGTGCACGTCGGGCATTATCCTTATCCTGCTGCCTTCGGTAAAGCCGTAGTCGCACATTCGTCTGATCTGCTCCACCGCTTCATCCTCTATGACCGAGGCGTACGCTATCGCGGTACCGATCTTTCCTTTAATCTCTAACATGTTTCTATACTTCCTTATATAATCGCTAACGTGTAATCAAAAAGCCGCCTGCGGCATGCAGGCGGCCAAGTAAAGCTTAGCTCTTCATCTGACGGATCGTCAGCTGTTAGGATGTCCTGTCCCCGCATGCACACCAAAAAGATCTCCTATGAGCATCGTGCCCTGGAGTTCGAAGAAGCAATAATCTGATTTGTGCGTCAAGCGTATTACAGACATCTCTTTTCCTTTCCGGCCGTTGGCCTTGTCTTACCGCTCTCAATATAGCACCCCTGCGGCGGGATGTAAATAAACCGCAGGTTGAAAAAAGATACAGTTCAGTGACAGAACGGCTTGTCAGCAATGATGACGCTGCGCTGTTTTCCGCTTGAATGCAAAATGATATACTTTACATAAGCAAACAGTAATTCCAAGAGGCTCGTGAACTACTCGGCCATGAATGACCGAGTTTCTTGCTTCAACGCTGCAGCTTACTTCTAGGAACGTATCCCTCGAAGCAGAGGCCACGGGCTCCACAAGCGTTATAGGTTCGGGCGGTTCCCGCCCTACCCGGCCTGTTTGTCATCTCAGGCCGAAAGATACTCTCTGATTCCTTCTTTTTTGACGTTCACCGCAGCGTTCACGTCCCTGTCCAGTTCCGCCCCGCAGTCGGGACACGTCCATTTGCGGACCGACAGGACCTTCACATCCGGATGAACAGTTCCGCAGCAACTGCAGATCTGGGAAGACGGATACCATTTGTCGATCTTCACGAACACCTTCCCTCTGTCTGCCAGTTTGTACTCCAGCAGGTTCAGGAACATCCCGTATCCGTTGTCCAGCGTAGCCTTGCCGTTACCGAATCCTTTATTGGCAATCGTCTTCATGTCCAGGCTCTCCACGCAGGCCATGTCGTACTGATTGGCTATCTCAGCCGACTTCTTGTGAAGGAAGTCCTTTCTTTGGTTGGCGATGTGCTCATGCACCTTTGCGATCTTCCGGCACGCCTTGCGGTAATTGCTGCTGCCCCTGATCTTATGTCTCAGCTTCCGCTGGGCTTTTGCGAGCTTTTGCTGCGTCTTGCGGTAATACTTCGGAGAGCCGCAGACATTTCCTTCCGAGTCGGCATACAGCCCGTTCGACTTGTAATCCAGCCCGATGGCGTTGTCTTCCGGATGTTCGACCGGCTTCACTTCGCGGTCGAACTCAAAAAGAACGGAACAATAGTATGAACCGCTCTTCGTCATCGAGACCGTGGCGGACTTCAGCTTCCATCCTTTCTCCGGCCTCCGGTGCAGTTTCGCCTTTACCATGCCAGCCTTCGGCAGCCGGATCAGACCGCGCTCGGCATCTACCGCTACCGTTCCGTTCTGGTTGTTCGTCGTATACGACGCTCTGGAGCCTTTTCTGCTCTTGTATTTCGGATGCCCTGCGCCCTTGACCTTGAAATACAGGCTGTATGCCTGTTCCAGAGAAAGCTGCTCGTTAGCCAGCGCAAGCGAGTCCACTTCTTTCAGATAAGGGTATTCCTTCTTGTACTTCGCCGGCGTCGGTCTGCAGGACCTGCCTTCTGTCAGATACACCGTCTCCCTTTCGTCCAGCATCAGGTTCCAGACCTTCCTGCAGCAGCCGAAAGTCTTGGCGAAAAGCACCTGCTGTTCTTCCGTCGGGTATATCCTGTATTTGATCGCTCTATTCACAATTGTACGTTCTTCTGCCTTTCGATGTAACGCAGGATGTTCTCTTCATTCGTTGATCCGATGGACTCGACAAAGTAGCTGCCGTTCCATAAGTGGCCTTTCCACAGTTTCTTCCTGATCTCAGGATACTCCATCAGCAGGTGCCGTCCCGAGATGCCCTTCAGCCATCTGGCGATGTCGGTGACCGACAGTTTCGGCGGCGCGGATACGAAGCAGTGCACATGGTCTGCTTCTCCGACCTTTGCTTCCACCAGGGTGAAGCCTTTTTCGGAGGCAACATCGTTGAGAAGCTCGACCAACCTGGCTGAGATCTCAGGGGTCAGGACCTTTCTCCGGTATTTGGTGCACCACACGATGTGGTAGTTGAGGTTATAGACGCAAGTGCGCCCGTGAATATACTTATTCTCCATACATATAGTATAGCACAAAACGGCGCAATAATCCAGTAACAAAGGGTAACTAATGCATAACGCATAGTATTGTATTGCGCGCTTTCATCTCCCACATGAATGAGGGAGAATTCCCGCGCGTTTACTTAAA
>JAILFJ010000092.1 GCA_024697625.1 Oscillospiraceae bacterium | reverse complement strand
GGAAAAGATGGAAAAGGAACTTTCTGAGATGGAACAAGCGCCGGATCGCAGGCTTCATTACGACAAATTCTTCTTCATCAATGTATCCTCAAAGGATGGAACAATGTCTTTTCGCCGCAATACGGCAGCTATTGATAAAGCCTTGCGCCAATGTGGCTTCTTTGCTATAGCTGAGACGGACTTCAAAAAAAAGACGGAAGAGATTCTCAATATCTACCGCCGCCGTGATGTAGTTGAAAAGAGCTTTGATAATCTAAAAAACGAGTTGGATATGAAACGCCTGCATATTCATTCAGACGCTGCCGCCGAGGGGAAAACCTTTATTGCCTTTATTGCACTTATCCTCAGATCGCAGATGCTGAAAGCACTCTCAGAATTGATGTCCAAAGAGGGGTTCACACTTCGAAAGATCTTTTCCGAACTTGATAAAGCTAAGCTCATCGTTTCTGCCGACTCACTTTCTGGATCCAGGCTTCTCAATCCGCCCACCCGTCTTCAAAAGGATATCCTTCTTGCGCTTAATCTTCCTGCAGATTCCTTCGCTTCGACTCTGTCTGTATAGTATACTTTTGTGTTTAGTTTAGGTTTTAGCACTTTCCGCATTTGCCGCCTAAATTACCACCATGGGCCATGCCGTTGTTCTGTATCTTCATATCGCAGTCTAATGACCAGTATAAGCGATGCACCTCATATTCACCATGACAGCGGCCTTAAGCTGGCTCTGCTGCGAAATCGCTTTCCGATAAAACACGACCATTGTACTTCTGAGGAAAAAGAGATACAATACTGACATTACAGATCGCTGCTTTCAGTTTTACAGGCTCGTTCACAGTGTCAGGCTCGGACACCGCGAGCTTTGCCGCTGGGAGATTCAAGATCATATCCTGCAGAATACGGAAGGAGAGAACGGGACATGATTGAAAAAAAGCGTGCCGAAGAGGCGTTCTATACCTATACCTCCCGTTATGATGCGGACAACGTCATGATCCGCCACAAGGTAGAGCATACCATGCGGGTTGCCGAAAACTGTGAGCGGATTGCGGAGAGTCTTGATCTTGGGGATGAGTCCGTGCGCTTCGCGTGGTTCCTGGGACTGCTCCACGACATCGGACGCTTTGAGCAGGTGCGCAGATACGGGACTTTTATTGATTCTGTCTCGGTAGATCATGCCGAATTCGGCGCGGATCTGCTGTTTCAGGAGGGACTGATCGGGGATTTTCCCGCTGAGGCGCTTACGGAAGAGTGGCTGCGCGTCCTGGAGAAGGCGATCCGGCTTCACAATAAGCTTACCCTGCCCACTGATCTGGACGGACCGACCCGTTGCTTCTGCAATATCATACGGGACGCAGACAAGGCTGACATCTTCCGCGTGGTTTCGGAGCTGCCCTTTGAGCAGCGCATCGGAACAAGTAAAGGTCTGATCCGGGAAGGGGAGGCGAGCGACGCGGTGATGGACTGTGTGCGTGAGCATTGCTGTGTACCCAGAGAGATTCGGAAAACACGCTTCGAAGGACACGTCTCTCACTGCTGCATGGCCTTTGAGCTGGTATACCCGGAGAGCCTGCGCATCGTACGGGAGCAGGGCTGTCTTAGCCGCCTGCTGAGTGAATATGATGAGGACGGAAACGCGCTGTGGAGTGAGAGGGAGAGAAAACAGCTCCGCATTGTGCGTGAGGAAATAGAAAAATTCTTGGAGCTGGAGGGAAATACATGATTCTTGCGTTATACGGCGCGGGGGCGATGGGCCGCGAATTCAAACAGATCGCAGACGAGAGCGGCGCGTGGTCCCAGGCTGTCTTTATCGACGACCATGCGGACACCGAAGAGCTTTCCGGCTGCCCGGTCTGCCGCTTCCAGCAGTTTCGCGCACGTTATGCCCCGGACCAGGCGCGCTTTGTCGTATCTATCGGAGAGCCGAAGTTCCGGCGCGAGGCTTTCGAGCGGATGACCCGCGCGGGATATCAGGGAGCGGTGCTCGTACACAGCTCCGCCGAGATCAGCCCGGATGCCGAGGTCGGGGAGGGAAGTGTCGTCTGCCAGGGCGTCTTTGTGGGCTCGCTGGCGAAGGTCGGCAAAAACTGCTATCTCTCCAGAAACGCCTCCGTCGGGCATGACGCCGCTGTGGGAGACCATACCCGCCTGGGGGTCAATGCCTTTGTCGGGGGTCACACCGTGATCGGCACAAACGCTTTTATCGGCGCGGGCGCACTGCTCAGGGACCGCATCCGGATCGGCGCATCCAGCGTCGTTGCTCTGGGCGCCGCTGTGTTTGAGGACGTACCCGACTGCGTCACGGTGATCGGAAACCCGGCCCGGATCTCTGGAGACGGCGCACAGTCGGCCGTCTATGCGCCAAGCAAGGTGCTGGAATCGGCGCAGAAGGACGCGGAGGCTGCGGCAAAGAGTATTCCGGAGCGTTATTGGGAGGTGTTCTCCGGCTGCTTTGAAGGGGTGGATTTCAATCCTGTCAGCTTCCACTATCACGACAGCGGCTGGGATTCGCTGACGCATATGACGCTGATCAGCAGGCTCGAAGAGGCGTTTCATGTCTCCTTCAGGGGCCGTGAGGCGATGCGTCTGAAATCCTACGCCGACGGGCTCAGAATGGTCAGAAGCAAACTGGAGCAGACGGACGGAGGAAACGGACAATGAACAGGATATGGGACTTTGGCACGTTTGGAAGGAAAGCTGCGCTGATCGACGATACCGGCGTCACTGTGCGTTATGATGAGCTGGAGATGCTGCAGAACGAGCTGTCCAAGACACTCGACTCCGGCCGGCTGACCATGATGCTCTGCGAAAACAGCATCGGTGCACTGTCGGGCTACGCCGCGCTCTTAAACGGCGGATTCCCGATGCTGATGGTTTCGGCGGCGCTGCCCGAAGAGATGCGCAGGCAGATCATGAACACCTACCGGCCCGGGCTGGTCTTTGCGCCCCGGTCGCTGCGTGACGATTATCCGCACCTGCAGGAGCTGCGAACGATCGATGATTACGTACTGCTCCGGACAAGCTACCCCGAGCTGTACCCGATCCACCCGGCACTCGGCCAGCTGCTGACCACCTCCGGTTCCACCGGCTCGGTCAAATTTGTCCGGCAGTCCTGGGACAATATACGCATCAACTCCCGGGTCATAGCGGAGTATCTTGGCATGACCGACGCGGAGCGCACGATCACCGCGCTGCCGCTGAACTATACTTATGCTCTCTCCGTCATCGGCGCGAGCCTGACGGTCGGAGGCGCGATGATCGTAACGGACAGGGGCATCCTGGACGAGGAATTCTGGGATCTGTTCGAAAACGAACATGTGACCGTCTTCCACGGCGTATCCAACACCTATGACATGCTTTACCGGATGGACTTGTTCTGTGAGGATTTCCCGGACCTCAGACTCATGACGCAGGCCGGCAGCAGGCTCAGCAGGGAGCTTCACAGAACCTTTGCACAGTACGCTGCGGAGTATGGCAAGCGTTTTGTCGTCATGTACGGTCAGTGCGAAGCCACGGCGGCGGTCAGCTATCTGCCTGCCGAGAAGGCGCTGGAGAAACCGGGCTCGGTGGGCATCGCCGTCCCGGAAGGAAAGATCACACTGATCAATACGGACGGCAATCCCGTTGAAGAAGTTCGCGTCCCGGGTGAACTGGTCTACCGCGGAGGGAACGTGGCCCTCGGATACGCTGCCTGCGGGCAGGATCTCAGCCGGGGGGACGACTGGCAGGGTGAGCTGCATACCGGCGACCTCGCCGAACGGGACGAGGACGGTTTCCTGTATATTACCGGCCGGCTCAAGCGGTTTATCAAGGTGTCAGGCCACCGGGTCAGTCTCGATGAGATTGACGAGAGGATCATGAACGATATCCATATTCGATCCGTAAGCTCGGGCACGGACGACCACCTGGTCATCTTTGTCCTGAACGACGAGGACAGAGCAGCGGTTCAGGATTACGTCAGGCAGAAGATCAGTGTCGTCCGGCCCGTATTCCAGGTCGTCCGGATCGACGATTTTCCGACCAATGAAGCCGGCAAGCTCCTCTACGGAGCCCTCCTTGAAACGGCAAAGCAGTATATCGGATGAGGCGCAGTGCTTCGCTGACGTCCGGAGAGACGGTATCGCTGAACCGAGCATGATAAACAAAGTACACCGGTCTGTGAACGACGGTGTACTTTGTTTATGGGGGCGTGCGGCCGGCAAAGCATAATCCTGTTCCGCTCAGGCTGCAGAAGAGAGCAATCCGTATTCCTCTTCGGAGGCTTCTGACCAATATCGGAAGTAGGCTGCCTCTGCCGCCTTCGCGTTATCCCGGGCCTGCCCGGTAAAGCCATGACCCTGTCGGGGATAGACGATCAGCTCGGCATAGCTGTAGGTCTCCTGAGCCTGCAGGGAATAGCGCAGGGGGACAAGGGGGTCCTCATCTCCGTGCAGAATCAAGACCGGACCGGTATAGGAGGCGATGTGCGCATAGTAGTCAACAGAGGCTGCATCCTCCATATACCTGCGGCCGACCGTGACGCCCTTGAGCTGCGCGCTTTCCGGAAAGCTGCCGTCCGGGTTCGCCATCTCCTTTACCAGATCCGGAATGACAATGGCCGGGAATTCCAGCACGACTGCGCGGATATCCTCCGGCCGCTGGGCGGATACGTATCCGCTGACAAGCCCACCCTGGCTCGATCCCCACAGCATGATGCAGCTGAGCCGCGGATCTCCCAGGAAGTGGTCTATCACGGCGTTCAGATCTTCCGCCTCTGTCAGCACGCTCATCTCCAGCATGGTCCCGGCACTTCTGGATCCTGTACCACCGCCGCAGAAGTCCAGGCTGCAGACGGCGAAGCCCTGCTCCACAAACCAGTCTGCATAATCCTGCTTGTCGGCGTGGGTCCCGTCGAAGCCGTGAGACAGTATGATCAGGGGGAACGGAGCATCCGTATCCGGCAGCTCCAGAATCCCGTACAGCTTTCCCAGGCTGCCGTCGATCCAGATTTCCTCTGCGCTGTTCTCTTCTGCTGCGCAGGAGCCCATGAGCGATGCCAGCATGAGAACGGTTACGAGAAAGAGAGTCGCTGTTCTTTTCATGTTGTGCGTTTTCTCCTTTCCGGCGAAGGTGTTACCCAGAAACCGCAGACGCGTTCCCGATTCTTCCGGCAGACGTATGTGTATCCATACGTCAGGGAAAGCGGGTTCACGATGCTGAGGAAGCAGCGAAGCAATCAGATAAATCAGAGAAAGAAAAGAACCTGACACAGATGCAGGCTGCGCAGTGTGCCAGGTTCTTTTCCTGAATTATATTCCACCGCTGTCAGAAAGAGACAGCGGAGCCGGATCAGTCTCAGAGTGCGTTAATCGCGGCCTCGATCTCCTTCGCGACATCCTCGGGAACGATCTTCTTGGAGACGACAAGATCAAAAATCTCACCGCAGGTCTTCTTGTTGAAGAGCTTGATCGGATACTTCATGAGATTGGGGGCCTTCTCCTTGATGATGGCGGCGCATTTCGGATTGTCAAAGCACTCTTTGACCGTCATGGTTCTGAAGTTCATCGGTTTTCTCCTTTCTATTTCTGCGAACCGGCAGAGCCATTGCTGCGGAATTGCAGACCTGGATCTCTACCGATGTATTGCTGCAATTCTATCACATTATTCAGGAAGCGTCAACAATCAAAAAGCGCCGGCCGGAAAAGGCAGATCTGCGCGGCGAAGCGCTGCCGCCGCGCTCCGTTCACAGAAGGGAAGCGATGACCGCCTCGGCACAGCGGAGTCCGTCCACAGCGGCGGAGGTGATCCCGCCGGCGTAGCCCGCCCCCTCGCCGCAGGGATACAGGCCCTGGATCGGAGAGACCAGAGAACTGCTGCGCAGGATCCGTACCGGGGAAGAGGAGCGGGTCTCGGGTCCGGTGAGAACGGCGTCAGGCATTGCAAAGCCATGCAGCTGGCGGTCAAGCACGGGAAGAGCAGCCTCCAGCGCATCTGTGATGCAGCCGGGCAGCAGCTCGCGGAGATCTGTCCAGACGACGCCCGGCCGGTAACTGGGCAGTACGACGCCCGGACCGGTACTTGGCTGATGGGCGAGAAAGTCACCGACTGTCTGAGCCGGGGCGCTGTAATTCCCACCGCCGCAGCGATACGCGGCCGACTCCAGCTCGCGCTGCCAGTACATGCCGGACAGAACGCCTTCTCCGGGGAACATCTCGGGCTTCAGCCCGACGAGAAGTGCTGCATTGGCGTTTACACCGTCCCGGCGGGATTCACTCATCCCGTTGGTCACAACGCCGCCCTCTTCGGAGGCGGCGGCGAAAACCTGTCCGCCGGGGCACATGCAGAAGGTGAACACGCCGATCCCGTCCGGAAGATGGACATGGAGACCGTAATCGGCGGCAGGCAGGCTGCCGCGGGCCTGCCCGTACTGGGCAAAATCAATGTCGGCCTGGCGATGCTCGATCCGCACACCCATGGCAAACGGCTTCCGCTCCATCGGGACCCCCTGTCCGTGCAGGGCAATGAGAGTATCCCGGGCGGAATGGCCGATGGCAAGGATCACCCTGGTGCAGGGGAGCTCCCGCTGTCCGTTCTGATCCCTGACGAGAAGCCCGGTTACATGACTGCCTTCCAGGATCAGAGACTCCATCCGGGTCCCGAACAGCACGTCTCCGCCACAGCGGAGGATCTCGTTTCGGATATTCTGAACGACGCTGATCAGGATATCGGTACCGATGTGCGGTTTGGCGTCATAGCAGACCGACGCCGGAGCTCCGTGAAGGTGAAACTGCTCCAGAACCCAGCTGATTCTCGGGTCGTGGGTACCGGTGTTCAGCTTCCCGTCGGAGAAGGTGCCGGCACCGCCCTCGCCAAACTGTACGTTGTTCTCGGGATCGAGCGTTCCGCCGGCCTGGAAGCGGTCTACGGCAGCCCTTCGGGTCAGGGCGTCCTGTCCCCGCTCAATCACAATCGGCCGCAGTCCTGCCCTGCACATGAGAAGAGCGGCAAACATGCCGGCCGGTCCGAAGCCGACCACGACAGGCCGCAAGTCGGAGGTGCAGTGGGGGATGCTGTAGACCGTCGGCACATACGGAGAGATATCCGCGCTGCGCACACGGCGAAGCACAGATGCTTCATTGCCCCGGAGCGACACGGCAACGGTACAGATCCAGCGGATCCGCCCCTTCCTGCGTGCGTCCAGCGAGCGCTTCCGTAGCTCGCAGGTCTGGATCTCCTCTGCCGGGATCCGAAGCTTTTCGGCGGCAAGGCGCGGAAGAAGAGAGAAATCCTCTTCCGGCAGCAGTGTAAGATTGCGCACGAGAATCATGTCCCAAGCCTCCCCGCAAGATGACCGCTGGCCCAGGCCCACTGGAGGTTGTATCCGCCGCAGGGACCGTCCACATCCAGCAGCTCTCCGCAGGCGTACAGCCCGGGAACAAGCCTGCTCTCCAAAGTGTCGGGATTGAAGCTGCCGGTCAGAAGGCCGCCGGCGGTGACCTGAGCGGTCTCAAAACCCTCCACTCCGCGCACCGGGAGTGAAAAATCCGCACATCTGCGTGCGGCGGAACGAAGCTCCGCATCATTCAGATCTGAGAGCGGGACCGCTGCGGGGATGCCCGCTGCCCGGACTACGGTTCTGCCCAGACGGTTGTGAAGCATCCCTGTGAAGAGCTCAGAAGCCTCCAGCGCAGGATACTGTTCTCTGCGATGCTTCAGAAGGGAGCGAATCCTTTCTTCTTCATAAGGGAGCAGACGCAGATGCAGAAGCTGCCCCTCTCCTCCGAATGAGACTGCCCGGGAGAGATCGAAACCGGCAGGCCCGGAGACGCCATTCTCCGTAAACTGGATTTCGCCTCTGCTCTCCGCCAGAAGACGGCCGTTTCCGGACAGGCGGAGCTCAGCCTCGACGCGGATCCCCTTCAATGCCCGGGGATAGTCCGATGCGGTCAGGATCCGGGTGAGGGAGGGGTAAAGTGCAGAACGCTGATGACCAAGGGCCTTCCCCAGCCGATAACCGTCTGACACTCCGCCGAGCTTTGAACCCGCGGCTCCGCCGCAAGCGAGAATCACTGCATCGGCACTGAGCTCCGCGTCTCCGCTCAGCAGCCGGAAACCTCTGTCCTGCCGGACAACATGATCGACCGGAAAGGGGCACAAGATCTCTGTCCCGGCGCGGTCCAGCGCGAAGCGCAGAACATCCAGAACGCTGTTTGCAGAGTCAGAGAGGGGATAGACCCGCCCATCCGCTTCCGTGACGGTCAGAAGACCGAGATCCTGAAAAAAACGGAGTACCGCCTGCGGGGGGAAATGCTCTATTGCTGCGGAGGCAAAACCGCGATCGGTCCCAAAGTAGCTGGAAGCAGAGGCATGAATATTGCTGAGATTGCAGCGGCCGTTTCCCGTGGCCAGCAGTTTGCGGCCGATTCGCTGCTGGCGCTCAAGCAGCAGGACTCTGTACTTGCCGGTCTGAGCGGCCGTCAGTGCTGCCATCATACCGGAGGCGCCCCCTCCGACGACAGCCACGGTCTGACGATTCCTGTTCGTGCCTGGCATGAATGCTCCTTTCCGGTTCAACCCCATCTGGATCTGCATTGCAGTGAATGTGCGAAATCATCATAGCATGACAGAATAAAAAGCGCAAGGAGAATCACATCGGGTTCGGGGAATGCCCCGTGTTCCTGTCTGCGGAAGCAGGAAACGGGGGAGCAGAGAGGTCTGAAAGAACATACGCGGGAAGTGGGGACTATCGGCTTCTGACAGAAACTGCGGAAGTGTCAAAAACACTTTGGCGATATACACAAAAATACAGCTTTTGCTTTTTACATAACGCATAAAAAAACAGTGACATATTGATTTTGTTCACAAAAATCATTAAAATAATCATCTATAAGGGGGAGACTGTCACCCGGCATCGAGAAACCGAGGGAGCCGGAGCATGAGAGAGACTTTGATTTGAAGTAAGCATAAAAAAGAATGGGGGAATCATACAAACAATGAGAGATCTGAAGCATCTGCAATACTTTGAGGATCTTCTCCAGGTGGCGAATAACGAACTGATCACGCAGGCCAAAGCAGAAGGCAAGGTCTGTGTCGCCTATACCTGCGAGAATGTCCCGGAACCGCTCCTGAACCTTCCAGGGACCTTTTCGATCCGTCTGCATGCCCCGAACACCGGGTCAATGGACATCGCAACCTACTACATGACAAATCTGCTCTGTGAGCCGAGCCGCGCCCTGCTGGAGCGAGCGATTGAGGGCGGCTTCAACTTTGCCGACTGTGTCATCACTCCGGACGGCTGCACCATGCTGAACCGCTGCGTCGAGAACATGGAGCTGCTGAAGACGATGGGCAAGGACAACCCGAATTTCTTCCATGAATATATGGAGATCGCCTTTAAAAACACCGATAATGACGTAAATCTCTCTGTACAGCAGTGCACAAACCACGTCCTCACCCCGCTGCACGATAAATACGGGATCGATATCTCCGATGCGGCGATCCGCAGGGCTGTGGAGGACCACAACAGGCTCTGCCGCCTGATTCAGGCGATCGGCGACTACCGTAAAGATGAGAAGCCGCGCATTACCGGTTACGAGTTCCACGTGCTGTGTCTCGCAACCTATGTCTGTCCTGCTTATCTGGTGATGGACAGGCTGGAAGAGACGCTGGAAGAGCTGAAGACCAGAGAGCCGGATGAAAGACCATGGCGTGCCCGCGTGGTGCTGGTCGGCTCCGAGGTAGACGACAGCGGTCTTGTCAAGCTGATCGAAGAGCAGGGGGCCTTTGTCTGCTGTGATCGCTTCTGCTTCGGATCGCATCCGGGCCGTATGGAGATCGTACTGAACGACGACGAGGATGCACTGACCCAGGTGTGCCGCCATTATATCCGTAACTGCCACTGCCCGCGCATGATGAGCATGGACAAAGTCTACGGCCGCAAGGCATATGTTGCGGAGCTTGCGAAGGAGTACAACGCCGACGGCGTCATCTACGAGCAGGTGAAGTTCTGCGACCCGTGGGCTTATGAGAAGACCCTCGGTTCCTACATGCTGCAGCAGGATTACGGCTATCCGGTTCTCGCTGTCGACCGTCCGTACAACATCGCCTCGTCCGCCGGCCAGATGCGCACGCGTGTGCAGGCCTTTGTGGAGAGCGTCGAAATCAAAAAGCTTCAGAAAGGTGGGAGAGCATGAAGACAGTCGAAAAAATCGTAAATCCTGTCAGACGTGCAGGTGAGCAGTCTCCCGGAAAGATTTACAGCGACAAGCTGAAGGTCCGCAGACGCCGCGAGTGGCGCGGAGTGAAAGACACCTTCTACGACTATACCAGATGGCTGTACCTGCTGAGTGTTCTCGGACGCTTCATTATTGTTCCGCGCAACGTCAAGGGTTTCTTCCGCTACCGCTGGATGATGAGCTATCTCTTTGTCCCCCACGGCATGGACAAGTTTACCATAGGGCTGCGTGACGAAGCGCTGCGCATTGCGCACACCTCCTTCAACTTTGTCATTGCCGACGTGACCAAAGCCATCGGCAACTGCTTCCGCGGCGACCGCCGGGTCGGGAACGACAAAGCCTATTCCGACAAGTGCGTCATCACCGATGAGAACTCCATGGTCACGTTCATGATGGGCTTCGATACCGACAAGGTTCACACGATCCTGCGTGAAGTTCCCACCATGTTTGCCTCGAACATCTTCCACCAGTTCAACGTCGAGCATTATCTGGACATCGCACAGCAGTACGGGATTCCCGGAGACGTCTGCCCGATGCCCGAGGCAGAGGCCGGAATCTCGATCGACGACGACTTCTGTGTCCTGGGCTCCTGTGCCGTACAGAACAACACCACCTGTGACGGCTCGCTGATGGGGAACGGCATCATTGCCAAACGTCTGGAGCGCGAGTACGGCATCCCGACCTATCAACTGGCGACACCTCTCCGCCATAAGGAACCGGACGTGCTGGAATATGCCGCCGAGGAAATCAAAAAGGCTATTCGCTTCGTGGAGGAGCACACAGGCGAGAAGTGGGACTGGGATGTTTACTTTGCCGCGGCGAAACGCGTGAACTATGCCACAAAGTGCCGCATCGCCCAGATGGAGATCAACTCGACACCCTATCCTCAGTTCTTCGGCGCCGCCTTCAGCCTCTACAACGACACCAACTACATGGGCAACTCCGGACGCATGCCGGAATTTGTCGATATAGACAGAAAGCTTCTGGAGCTCGCGGAAAAGGGCTATAAAGAGAAACGCATGTATGCGAAGGAATACCGCCACCGCTGCATCATCTGGGGCGTCCAGCCGCAGTACGTGATCGACCAGCTTTACTGGCTGCTGCAGTGCTGGGGCGTTGTGCCTCTGACCGACATGCTCTCCGTCATCAACACCGATATGATCGCCGAAGAGGATACTCCGGAAAACCGCGAGCAGGCCTACCGCGACATGGCCATGCTGAACATGGAGATGATCATGCGCAACCACACCCACGGCGGCTTCAAGGTACTGGTGGACGACCTCTGGGAACTCTGCGAGAAGATGAACGCCGATATCGTCATGATGTGGGAACACATGAGCTGCAAAGCGCTGACCGGTATGCACGGCCAGTTTGAGGAGCAGGCCAGAGAACGGGGCATCCATATCATGTGGGTCTCCCACGATCTCTGCGACCCGCGTGTCTTTACCCGCCAGGCAATCCGTGACCAGGTGAACAACTATATGCGCACCGTCATGCGGGAGGAACCGCTGGATCCGTCCCTGGAAATCATCCCGGACAACGAGGCGTACTGAGGAGGAGAGAGTATGAAATCGAAAGTGCTGAGTGTTCTGGTCAAGCTTGTGATTGCCGTGCTGGCGTTCTTTGTGGTGACCTTTACGGTTTACTTCTTCAACCTGGATATGAAAGCGACGGCTCTTCTGGAACCCTTCTTTGAGAAGTGGTATGACGGACTTGAGAGAAAGCAGTATATCTGAACGAAGACCGATCTCTGCATTACCCCGGACCGCTGGGTCCGGGGTAGTGTTTTCTCCCGTGCTGCCTCAGCTTCCGTGCGCTGCGGTGAAAGGTGCCCGAAGAGAGGGCCGCACGGCTGCACGGAAGAATTCGGGACTGCGCGGGGAGAACTGACGCACAAGTGCCAGTCAGACCTTGACTTGATGCAAAAACTATGGTATAAATAAGCATATTTTTTTGGAGGACCGAATCATGGAACGGAAACATATTGTGACTCTGAAAACCCGGAATCTCTGCGAGAGCGCCAAGAACGGCGGCTGCGGCGAGTGCCAGACCTCATGCCAGTCCGCGTGCAAGACCAGCTGCGGGATTGTCAACCAGCAGTGTGAGAACAGCAAGAAGGCAGAATAAGGTTTTGAGAGAAGGAAATGTCGTCGAATGGGGCGACATTTTTTTTGGAGGAAATCGTCGATGATTCATCAGTATCAGCTTAACGGATACAACATCGTTCTGGACGTCTGCTCCGGTTCGGTACATGCGGTGGATGAGCTCGCATACGATATGATTGCCCTGTATGAGGCCGGAACGTATGAGGAGATCCGCTCCGCCATGCTTGAGAAGTATCGGAATCATGCGGACGTGACGGAAGAGGAGATTGCACGCTGCTATGCGGAGATCACGGAGCTGAAGGACGCAGGTCAGCTCTTCAGCCCGGACCGCTTTGCCCCTATGGCGGGAGAGCTGAAGGAAAGAAGCGCAGGCATCATCAAGGCGCTGTGCCTGCATGTGGCGCATACCTGCAACCTCAACTGTTCCTACTGCTTTGCCAGCCAGGGCAAGTATCACGGGGAGAGAGCCGTGATGAGCCCTGAGGTCGGGATGCGGGCGCTGGACTTTCTGATCGAACACTCCGGCACGCGGCGGAACCTGGAGGTCGACTTCTTCGGCGGAGAGCCACTGATGAATTTCGAGACCGTAAAGCAGCTTGTTGCCTACGCCAGAAGCCGTGAGAAGGAAGCAGGGAAGAACTTCCGCTTCACCCTCACGACGAACGGCATGCTGATCGACGACGACGTCATCGATTTTGCAAACCGTGAGATGAGCAACGTCGTGCTGAGTCTGGACGGACGGAAAGAGATCCACGACCGCTTCCGGGTGGACTATGCCGGAAACGGAAGCTGGGAACGGATCGTCCCAAAGTTCCAGAAGCTGGTTAAGGCCAGAGGCGGGAAAAATTATTACATGCGCGGTACCTTCACCCACAGCAACCCGGATTTCGTACAGGATATCCGAAAGATGCTGGAGCTTGGCTTCACGGAACTCAGCATGGAGCCTGTGGTCTGCGCGCCGGGCGATCCCTCCGCGCTGACGGAGGAAGATATCAGAACGGTGAAGGCACAGTATGAAGAGCTTGCAGAGCTGATGCTGCAGCGGGAAGAGGAGGGGAGACCCTTCACCTTCTACCACTACATGCTGGATCTGGCGGACGGCCCCTGCATTTATAAGCGCATCTCAGGCTGCGGTTCAGGGACCGAGTACATGGCGGTGACGCCCTGGGGAGACCTCTATCCGTGCCATCAGTTCGTCGGGGAAGAGCACTTCCGCCTCGGAGACATCTGGAACGGACTGAACAACCCGGAGGTACAGCAGGAATTTGCCTCCTGCAACGTCTATGCCAGGGCGGAGTGCCGGGACTGCTGGGCGAGGCTCTACTGCGCCGGCGGCTGCGCGGCGAACGCATGGCACGCGACCGGAGCGATCACCGGTGTATATGAAGCCGGCTGTGAGCTGTTCCGGAAACGGATGGAATGCGCGATCATGATGGCAGTGGCGAGAGCCGCCAGAGAAACAGCCGGGCCGAAGGCAGCCCTGAAAGAGACTGCCGCAGCTGAAAAATGACCACACCGATCTGCGATTTTGTGACCGACTACGCGGAGAAAAAGCCCATACGGCTGCATATGCCCGGCCACAAGGGAAACGGGATTCCGGAGCAGCTGGATATCACAGAGATCTCCGGCTCGGACGTGCTGTATGACTCGAAGGGGATCATCCGCGAGAGCGAGCGAAACTGCGAAGCCCTCTTCGGCAGCGCCCGGACGGTCTATTCCACGGAGGGCTCATCCCTCTGCATCCGGGCCATGCTCTATCTGGCGCTGATGCATGCAAAGCGGATGGGCAGAAAACCGCTTATCGCCGCGGGGCGGAATGCGCACCGTGTTTTCTCGGAGGCAGCTGCGCTGCTGGATCTGCCGGTGCGGTGGATCGGCTGTGAGGAGAATCTTCTCAACTGCAGGATCGAAGCGGAGACGCTCGAAGAGCTGTTTGCCGATCCGGACCGGAGCCCGACAGCGGTCTATATCACCAGCCCGGACTATCTTGGAAACCTGACTCCGCTCGCCCCGCTTGCCGAGATCTGTCACAGGCATGACGCGCTGCTGCTGACGGACAACGCCCACGGAGCTTATCTGAGGTTTCTCCCCGGGGCACTGCATCCGATGGACTCCGGGGCGGACCTCTGCTGCGACTCGGCCCATAAGACACTCCCTGTCCTGACGGGAGGCGCGTATCTGCATGCGTCGACCTGCTGCCCGGAAACACTGCTGCCGATGATGGAGCGGGCGATGGCCCTCTTCGCCAGCACAAGCCCGTCCTGGCTGATCCTGCAGTCTCTGGACAGGGCGAACACCATACTGGAGGACCGGTACTACCGCCGGGCTCTCCTTGAGACCGCCGGTACACTGCGCTATATGCGGGAGGCTCTGACAAGGCGCGGCTGGAACCCGGAGGGGACGGAGCCGATGAAGCTGACACTCCGCCCGAAAGGAATGGGCTACCGCGGGACCGAACTCGAGAAGCTGCTTGCTGAGCAGGGTATGATCTGCGAGTTTGCCGATGCGGATTACACCGTGATGATGCCGGGAACGGAGCTTGGACACCACCGACTGGGGCTGCTGCAGAGCTTTCTGATGAACCTGCCGAACAGACCTGCAATCGAGGAGCAGCCGCCGGTGCGAAGCGCACAGGAGCCGGTAATGGAGATGCGGGAAGCAATGCTGTCTCCGTTTCAGCGGGTGCCCGTGCAGGAGAGCCTCGGCAGAATCCTTGCCTCACCTTCGGTGAGCTGCCCGCCGGCCGTACCGATCTGCATCTGCGGCGAAAGGATAGACAGCGCCGCCATACGCCTGTTCCAGTACTACGGGATCGAAACCTGCGACGTGGTGATCCGGCCGGAAGAATAGAAAAGAGACAGATACAGAGACGGACCGGGAAAGAGAGGGGAAGCATCTCACCTTCCCGGACAATAAAAAGAAGAAGTCAGGAGAGATTCCTGGCTTCTGTTTGTTTTATGGGAATGAACAGGATTGCGCGGGGTTACGATCCGCCCGGGAAGGCGTTCGAGAGGCTGGCAAATTCCTGAAGTGTCAGCTTCTCGCCGCGCACGGCGGGATCCAGTCCGCAGCCGGACAGCAGTTCCTCCAGAGCAGGCTTGCCCAGCTCCGGAAACGCGGAGGCCAGCGCGTTGACCAGGGTTTTCCGCCGCTGATTGAAGGCGGCGCGGATGATCCGAAACATCCTTGCTTCCTCCTGCACTTCCGCCGGGGGCAGGCTGCGTCTCGTGAGGCGGATAACGGCAGAGGTGACCTTCGGCTGGGGCAGAAAGCAGTGCGGCGGGACCGTAAAGAGCAGTTCCGGTGCGTAATACCACTGGACAAAAAGCCCAAAAGCACCGTAATCCTTGGAACCCGACCCTGCGCAGATGCGGTCTGCGACCTCCTTCTGGATCATCACGCAGATCCGCTCAAAGCATCCGGCCCGAACCAGCTCGGTGAGGAGGGGAGAGGTGATATTATAGGGGAGATTGGCGCAGACGAGACGGGTCTCATACGGCAGCTTCTCTTCGGCAAGGCGAGGAATGTCCAGCTTCATGATGTCCGAGAACAGCACCTCGGTGTTGCTGCAGTGGGCGAGCGTCTCCCGGATCAGGGGCTCGAGGCGCCGGTCCAGCTCAACGGCGAGAACCTTCCCGGCGTGCTTTGAGAGCTCAGCCGTCAGACAGCCGATCCCCGGGCCGATTTCCAGCACGCCGCAGCCTGCGTCGGCTCTGACACTCCCTGCGATGCGCTCCGGCACCGTGGCGTCAATCAGAAAATTCTGACCAAGGGCTTTGGAGAAATGAAAACCGTGCCTTCCGAGCAGTTCCCTGATCTGCTCCGGATCTGTAAGCCGCGTCATTTGCTGCGGAAGTAACGCAGCCAGTTCCCGACCACGGTGACGAAGGCGAGAAAGGCGAAGATGATGACCCAGGAGGCACTCAGCTCCATGCGTGAGACCAGAATGACGGCGAGCACTGCCACAACCGTCCAGAAAATGGCCATGACCAGGGTAAAGACTTTGGTGCGTTTCATGTTGTCCCCTTCTGCTTTTTCAGCTTGATGATTTTTTCAAAGGCCTGCCGCCTGGGTCCGTGCTCATCACAGAGAAGGTTGCCCCGGTAGCGGAAGCCGCTGTCGCGGAGAAGCTGCTGCATGGGACGGTCCTTCCGGTGGGTGTCCGTCCGGATACAGCGACGTCCGCAGGCGACGGTCTCCTGTTCGGCAAAGCGCATAAGCCGGTCGGAGATGCCGCTTCCCCGATACCGGTCGGACACGGCAATGCGAAGCAGGATGCAGGCCTCCAGGTCGGGAGTCCACTTTCCGTCTGTGATGGAGTCGTAAGACGGCTCGGGACGGCAGGAGAGAGTGAACACCGCGGCAATCTCGTCTCCGTGGAGAAGCACACGGCATTCTCCGCGCTCAATGTCCTGGCGGAAGACTGCTTCCTCCGTACCGATTTCCGGTCCCGGTTCTGCGCCCTGCCGTCTCAGATTCTCCCGGGCATCGTCACGGATCCGGAGAATTGCGGGAAGATCGGATTCGACTGCCGGCCTGCAGCTTACGGGCTCCGTCAGCCTGATACACCGGTCCGCTCTGCTCAGCTCCTTCAGGAGCTCGCGATCCCTGTCGTCCACGGGCTGAAAGGCCTCGTAAAGCTCCGGGCGTTTCTCCCGGGTGCGGCGGAACTGCTGACAGCGCCGCCAGCGTGCGATCTTCTCGTGGTCGCCGCAGAGAAGGACCTCCGGAACCGGCTGACCCTCCCAGACCTCCGGGCGGGTATACTGCGGATACTCCAGAAGCCCGTCCCAGTGGCTCTCACCGATGTAACACTGGGGATCGGACAGAACCCCCGGAACCAGCCGGCAGACTGCATCCGTGACGGCCATGGCGGCGATCTCGCCGCCGGTCAGAACAAAATCGCCGAGCGAGAGCTCCTCATCCACACAGGAGGTGATAAAACGCTCGTCCACCCCTTCATAGTGTCCGCAGACCAGGACAAGCTGATCGTAGTCCCTTTGAAGCCGCTTTGCGGTCTCCTGCGTGAAGGTCCTGCCCTGCGGGGAGAGATAGATCACCCGGCGCCGCCGGTCCCCGCTTTCCGCAATGACAGCGTCGAGACATGATTTCAGAGGCTGAGCCATCATCACACAGCCATAGCCGCCTCCGTAGGGATAATCATCCACCTGACACTGACGGTTTTCGGTGTAGTCACGGATCTGAACGGTGTTGATCTCCAGAATGCCCTTCTCGGCAGCCCGGCCAAGGATGCTCTCATGCAGAACGGCGTGCACCGTGTCCGGAAAGAGAGTCAGGATATCGATCCGCATCCCGATGCTCACATCCCTTCGATCAGATGTACGGTGATCCGACCGGCTTCCGCGTCCGTTTCCAGAATAAACTCATCGACAGCCGGGATCAGATGTTCGCTCCCGTCGTCACCGCGGACAATATAGACCGCGGATGCGGGCCGCTCGAGGATCTCCGTCAGCGTACCGATCCGCCTCCCGTCCTCGGTGAAGACTTCCGCGCCGATGATGTCCTGCAGAAAGTATTCTCCCTCGCCGAGGCCGGCATCCTCTCTCGCTACAAAGACCGTCTGTCCCTTCAGAGGCATGGCGGCGTTGATGTCGTCCACGCCCTCCAGGGCGGCGATCAGAAAGCGCTTCCAGACCCGGCCGGAGAGCAGCCGGAATTCCCGCCCGCGGACAAAAATGCGGGGAAAGGTATTCAGATACTCCGGGCTGTCCAGCCAGACCTCAATCTTGACCTCACCGCGAACCCCGTGGGTGTTGACGATCCTGCCGGCTTCTATCTCGTTCTGTTTGCTCACCGTCTGTCACACTCTCTTTCCGCCAGTCCGGCTACCAGTCCCGATCCGGGAGAACCAGCTTTTCCACACTGTTGAAGTCGGAGAAGGTGATTCTGCAGATCATGCTTTGAAGCTGGGTCTTCAGCTCCAGCCCGTCCAGATCATACTCGTCCAGAAGCTCCTCCAGCCACTCGTCAACGATATCCTGGCAGAAGGAGGCAATGTCAATCTCAACCTGGGTAATCATGTCGTCCTCCCCGACCCAAATGCTGCCGGGGATCCCCGAGACGGGGAGAGGCACATCGGCCGTGCTCCCGACAGCGCGGCCGCCGCTGTCACCGGACCCGGACATGGCCTCGGAGGAAACCGGACCCGGAGGGGCTTCCTCCGCCTCCTTCAGGTCGAGCAGAACAAGCGCCTCATTCACATATTCGTCAGGGAAGATGCCGTCATAGCGCAGCGCCGGCGCGCCCGAAACCGTGTCGGGAACCGGCTCCGAGAAGCTGTCGGAGCACTTGATGAGCAGCTTGAGCGCCTGAAGCGTCTTGATGCGTCTGGCGGCGTTCATGGTGAGGCTCAGATCGCGGAAAGCACGGTCGTCATCCCAGGGGAGGATACTTACGGTATCAAAGTCTTTCACTATATAATACTTCAGTTCGGTCTCTCTCCCGAGCGCTTCCAACAGCATGTCGGTCTTCACAATGAGCGGATCGCTTTCAAAATCAAAACCGCCCGTCACGGTTGCAGACAGATGCAGATCCTGACCGCCGACGGTAGTCAGGGTATCCAGACGGATATCTGCGTCTCCGTGGAAGCTCTGCAGCTTTCCCATCCGGCTGGTGGTCTTGGCCATCTGCGTCTGAAACGCGCCGCAGCCGCACAGACCGAGAAGGAGAGCGAGAGAGAGACCGAAAAAAAGAAGCCTCCTGATGCGTCTCATCAATACGGTACCTCTTGAAATCATAAGATGTCGGTAAAAACAGGAAATGTGAAGGGCAGATTGCGGACGGCTCCGCTTTCCACGCTCCACACTCCGGTTCTCAGTCCAGTATTTCCACTGAGATTTTTTTGCCCTTTCGCTGGGCAACGGCCCGCATCAGTACACGAATCTGTTTCACGATCCTGCCCTGCCGGCCTATGACCTTGCCCATGTCGCCTTCTGCTACACTGACCTCAAAGATCGTCTCGCCATCGGCTGTGCGCTCGGTCACAGAGACCTCATCCGGATGATCGACAAGGCTCTGCACAATGTAGGTCAAAAGCTCTTTCATGCTGATGAAACTCCTTAATTATGCCTCAAGCTTTTTGATCAGGCCGCGTACGGTATCGGTGGGCTGTGCGCCGTTGGCGATCCAGTACTGGACACGTTCCATGTCGACCTTCAGCTTGTCGCCGTCGGCGGACGGGTTGTACATGCCGACTTCCTCGATGAAGCGTCCGTCACGCGGAGCGCGGGAGTCTGCCACAACAATACGATAGAAAGGAGCCTTCTTTGCACCCATTCTGCGAAGTCTGATTTTAACCATCCTATCTTCACCTCCATTTTGTATTGACTGAAAAAATATATTACAAAGCGCGTCGGAACTGGCGCTGTGTAACCTGTGTCAGAGCCGAAGCATCGGCCCGCAGCCAGGGCATCGGCCTCCGGGAGCCTGCCGCGTCAGAAGCCGAAGCCGCCTCCGAAGCCGCCTCCGAAGCCGCCAAAGCCTCCGCCGCCCATACGGCTCATCTTTTTCTGAAGCTTCCGCATGCCCTTGCCGGACAGCTGCTTTACCATCTGCTGCATGGCGTCGTACTGCTTCAGAAGGCGGTTGACGTCCACGACGGACGTGCCGGAGCCTGCAGCAATGCGCTTCTTGCGGCTGGAGTTCAGCATGCCGGGATTATCCCGCTCCGCCTGTGTCATGGACAGAATAATCGCCTCCTGGCGTGCCATGGCCTTTTCGTCCATCTTTGCGCCCTTGAGAGCCTTGGCATCCATCCCGGGGATCAGCCCTGCCAGATCACCCAGATCGCCCATGCTCTTCAGCTGATTCATCTGCTCGAGATAGTCACTGAGCGTAAAGCGGTTGGCGCGAAGCTTTTCGGCAGCCTCCAGGGCCTTCTTCTCGTCAAAGCTCTGCTCGGCCTTTTCAATCAGCGTCAGGACATCGCCCATCCCGAGAATCCTCGAAGCCATGCGGTCGGGATGGAAAGGCTCGATCATGTCGAGCTTCTCGCCGGTGCCGATGAACTTGATGGGCTTGCCGGTGGCAGAGCGGATGGAGAGGGCGGCACCGCCGCGGGCGTCACCGTCGAGCTTCGTCAGCATGACGCCGGTGATGCCAAGCGCGTCGTCAAAGGCCGTTGCGGCATTCACGGCATCCTGGCCGGTCATGGCGTCCACAACCAGGAGAATCTCGGAGGGCTCCACGGCCTCCCGGATGTTTCGCAGCTCTTCCATGAGCTCTTCGTCAATATGCAGACGTCCGGCGGTATCCAGAAAGACCACGTCGTTTCCGTGCTTCCTGGCATGCTCGACAGCGGCCTTCGCGATGTCCACGGGATTGGTCTGGCCCATCTGAAAAACCGGGATATCAAGCTGCGCTCCGACGGTCTCGAGCTGCTTGATCGCCGCGGGACGGTAGATGTCGCAGGCGGCGAGGAGGGGACGCTTGCCCTGCTTACGCGTGTAGGCTGCGAGCTTGGCGCCGTTTGTCGTCTTACCGGCGCCCTGAAGGCCTACCAGCATTACGACGGAGGGCGTCTTAGAGCCGTAGCTTAGCTTCTGGTTTTCTCCGCCCATGAGGCGGCAGAGCTCTTCGTTGACGATCTTGATGACCATCTGGGCGGGGGAGAGAGATTCCAGAACCTCGGTCCCGCTGGCACGCTCCGTGACGGTCTTCGTAAACTCCTTGACGACCTTGTAGCTGACGTCCGCGTCCAGCAGTGCCAAACGGACCTCCCGCATGGCCTCCTTGATGTCACCGGGAGTCAGGCGCCCTTTTCCGCGCAGCTTCTTAAAAGCCGCAGTCAGTTTGTCGGATAAGCTCTCAAAAGCCATATCAATCCCTCATTCTCTGAGCCGCAGGAGGCCTCTGACCTCCTGTGTGATGATCCCGATGCCTTCCTGCTGCTGTTCGGCAGCACTGCCATCGAGTGTCTCGAGAAGCTCCAGCACCCGGTGAAGGCCTGCGTCGACCTCCGTGAAGCGCCTGATCAGCCCGGTCTTCTCTTCGATCTCTTCCATCGCGGAAGAAGCGCGGCGGATATTATCCCAGACTCCCTGACGGCTGATCCCACACTGCTCCGCGATCTCGGAGAGGGAGAGGTCGTCGTTATAATGGAGATCGTAACACTCTTTCTGCCGCTCTGTCAGGAGCTCTCCGTAGAAATCCAGCAGCATGCTCCTGTACAGTCTGCCTTCGGGCATCGAATCGCCTCCTCTGTGCCAGAGACGCGCTGATTATACACGCCCGGAGATCGGGTGTCAAGCACTTTTTCTTGTCAGCATATCATTTTCTACAAAACCGGAGAAGTTTTTTTGGCTATATGAACCAATTTTTCGGCCGGGAGGGGCCGGACAGTTGACAAAAGCGACACGAAAAGAGTATCATAAAATACCTGAAAACAAGGCGTTCGACAGGAGCGCCAAAGATCCCATGAACTCACCGGCAGATCTCACAGACGGAACAAACACCAATATCATAATTAATAAATATTTGAAGGAGAAAACCGCCATGATTATGAACTGCGCACAGTACACCGGCCCCTGCAGATGCGGACGGACCCACACCCTTGAGACCCGTAAGGTCGTTGTGGATTACGGTGCCCTCGATCACTTCGAAGAGTATATGGAAGAGCTCGGCCTGACCGGCAGACGGGCTGTCGTCTACGATACCGTGATCTATGCTCTCACCGAAGGAAAGCATGTGAAGGCCGACCAGGAGATCGTTCTCGAGTCCAAGGGTCTCTTCTCAGAGAAAGGCCTGATTGAGAACATGATGAAGCAGCTCGACCATCCGGACGTCATCGTCGCTTTCGGTGCGGGAACGATCATGGACTTCGGCCGCTATCCCGCTTACCAGCTCGGCATCCCCTTTGTTGCGATCCCGACTCTGGCCAGCTCGGACGGCTTTACGGCGAATATCTGCTCCATCGTCATCGACGGGCAGAAGAAATCCATTCCCATGAAGGCGCCTGACCTGGTTGTAGCTGACCTTGACATCATCAAGGGAGCCCCCGCAAGACTGGTTGCCAGCGGTATCAATGATATTCTCGCAAAGTACATCTCGCTGGTTGACTGGAGAATTGCGAAGATTGTAGACGGCGAATACTACTGCCCGATGGTTGCGGAGCTGGCCGAGCACGCACTGCAGCTCATGCAGGATGCCGCGGACAAATACGCCGAGACCGGCGTTGCGGATCACGAGGCCATGACCATGGCACAGATGGAGAGCGGCCTCACCATGCAGCTTCTGAATCATTCCCGTGCCGCCTCCGGCGCCGAGCACCTGATGGCTCATCTGGTCGAGATGAAGCCGCCGCGCTTTGAGAAGGCCGAGGGGATCCACGGCGAGTGCGTCGGCGTCGGCACCTTTGCCTGCACGAAGCGCTATCACAAGCTGGCTGGTATGACCCCGAAGGCAAAGCCCTTTGAGCCGCTGACCCGCGAGTGGGTAACGGAGAAGTTCGGCGAGCGCCTCTGCGACGGCATCATGAAGGAGAACGAGAACGACGTTCTCGGCACCTTTGACCCGCAGAACATCGTCGATCACTGGGATGAGATCCGCGAGCTGATTGCCACGATCCCCTCTGTCGAGCGGATGGAGAAGCTCTACAAGGACTGTGGCTGTAAATATCTGCCGGAGCACATCGGGATCGATCCGGCACTGGGAGAAGAAATGCTGACCATCTCCGCCGCAATCAGAAACAGACTGACTCTGGTCAGAATGGAGAGGGTTCTGGACTTCGAGTGAGATGAACTGGAGCGCGCTTTTACTGGGAGAGCTTCCGCTCTCAGCGAACCTCGACTACTGCCTGAGACTGCTGGTCTCATGTGTGTGCGGCGCTGCGATCGGGATTGAACGAAGCCGTCACTTCAAGGAGGCCGGCGTCCGGACTCATGTGATCGTCTGCCTGGGGGCGGCACTGATCATGGTCGTGTCAAAATACGGCTTCGTGGATCTCAATTTTCAGAACGACAATCTGTTCAGAGGTATGCGCGGCACCGACCCGGCGCGTCTGGCGGCCCAGGTCGTCAGCGGCATCAGCTTTCTGGGAGCCGGCGTCATCTTCAAGCGAGAAGGTCTCGTCCGCGGTCTCACAACTGCTGCGGGGATCTGGATCACTGCAGCAATCGGACTGGCCGTGGGCGCCGGCATGATTCTGATCGGCATGTTCACGACGCTGGTGGTCTGCATTCTGCAGATCCTGATGCACAAGTTTATCTTCGGACCCGATGCCTATGCCACCAACCAGCTCCATTTTACGGTCAAGAACGGACATGAATTCAACCACTCGCTGAACGAGCAGCTGGAAAAATGGAACGGCACGGTCATGGAGAGTTCCTTCTCGCGCAACCAGGAGGACGGCACCACGGATTATGACCTGACGGTGCGCAGAAGAAAAGAAATCAGCTACGCCGAGATGAAGGAGTTCATCGCTGCCCACGATGAGATCATCTCATGCACCAACAGCTCAGCCAAAAAGTGAGAGCAGACGAACAAAGAGGGTACTGACTCTCCCGCATATGCATGTACCCGGACAGAAGAGAGGAAGATATTTCTCATCTGTCCGGGTATTGCTGTTCTGTATGAATACTCTCTTAGCCACCGAGAGCAAGGTGGTGCTATTTTTTTGCGGCCGGGGGCATGAAACGAAATGTCCCGTGACACCTGTTCAAATCATTCTCCCGCAACTTCCTGGTTAGGACAATAGCTGTCTCTCGCCTCAAACTTGTCTCTGAAGATCTCATGGATCTGTTTCCTCATCAGTTCGTTATCTATGACTTCGGGGCGGGATTCTTCCCCACAGTTTCTGCCATAGCTGATCAGCGCATCCGCGATCATATCGCAGTAATCGATCAACTGTTCTTCCGTGTAGCAAAGACTTGTAAACAACGCGCCGGCATCTCTCTGGCTTCCCTCTTCATGGACTCTCTGCATATAACGGCTCTTTATAAGACTTCCGAGTGCCATGATCTCTTCCGTATAGTACTGGATCGAACGGGAAAGACTTAACTTTTTCGCGTTATATCCTTTAATCGTGAGCTGAATGATTTCATAGATCGCCTGGCCAAGGATGCGGATATCCCGGCGATCCCTTTCCGTTAACTTGTCCTGAGAATTGTCGATGTCACGGATCATCCCTAAGAGTTTCTCAGCCGTCTTTCCCATCTGTCCGAATGCCGTGCTTCCCGCAGAGAGAAGAGCGGCCTCTGCCCTTTCCTTCTGTCCGAGTTCCACACCTGAAATCCGGAGCAGATAGGCGTCAATCTGTTCCCGATACTGCCGCGAGCGCTCACATAAAAGATGAGCCTGATCGACCATTTTCGGGTCTTCGCGTACAGCAATTGCCGTAATAAATGCTTCTCCAACCGTTTCGGACAAGAGCGTGACTGCCCTGTCGGTCTGCTCGATGGCAATTTCCGGTGTTGCCAGAAGATTCTCGTCGAGCATGGAGAGCCTGTTCGCTTTTTCCTGTTTCTCTTCCTCGCTCATCGGAATTGTCCGCTGCGCCATCCGAACGATGACATTAGACAAAGGCAGCCATACAGCGATTCCACATATGTTAATAAAGGAGTGGAAGAACGGAACTCCGATTCCTCCAACGTAACGTTCCAGAAAAGCAAAATCAACAAAACGATCCAGCAGGTAGAAAACAGCCATAAAAGAAATCGTTTTCAACAGGTTATAATAGAGTGCCATCAGCGCTGTCCGCCTTGCATTTCTGGAAGTTCCCATAGAGGACATAAGGGCGGTGATGCAGGTTCCCACCTGTGCTCCGCAGATCAGCGGAATCGCCATTCCAAAGGTAATGCCGACAGAGAGCGCAAAGGCCTGTACGATGCCGATAAAAGCATCCGCGCTTTGTATGAGCAAGGTAAAAACACAGGCAAACAGGAATCCGAGGATCGGATTCGTGAAGCTGTTCAGAAAATCCTGGATGGCCGGAATCTCTTTCAGCGGGGCAACCGCCTGACTCATGAGGTTCATCCCGATCATCATGAAGGCAAAGCCGTACAGTGCTGAGGCGATCGTTTTCTTTTTCTGTGATTTGCAGAACATCGACATGCCCACGCCAATAATCGCCAGAAACGGCGAAAAGGTGCTGGGCTTGAGGATCGTCATGAATAAGGACTGGCCATCAATTGCATTCAAGGCAAGGAGCCATGCTGTAATCGTCGTTCCCAGATTTGCGCCGATAATCATTCCGATCGCTCCGGTTAACCGGATCAATCCGGAATTCACAAGTCCCACCACAAGAACCGTGATGGCAGAGGCAGACTGAGCCACGCAGGTCACACCAAGGCCAAACAGGAATGCAAGCATACGGTTCTTTGTCGCCTTGTTGATCAGGGTATTCAGTCCCCCTCCCGCCATCGAGCCAAGAGAATCACTCATGATGCTCATACCGGAAAGGAACAGCGCCAGTCCGCCCAACATGGTGGCTACAATCATCAGTTTATCTGTTGCAGTCATACTATCTCCTTCTTCATTTTCTTAAGTTTAATGACATACTTGCAGATCACTCCGAAAGCAGATCAATATCCCGTGTCACAATATTCTCCGACGCGTCCTTAACACTGACCCGCATAACACATGTGCCATTTCCTGACACATCTGCTGTATAGTTGTCCGTATCTGCCCAGCCGGAAAAAGATGATTGTGAGTTATGTTAGCATAATTAAAGATGCATTGCAAGTGAATTGTGTCCGAATCAGAAGCAGGATGATCTGTTACAGGAGAAAGCGGGCAAAGCGACACAGCCTGCTTTTTTTTTCTGATGTCCAGCAAATTGTACAAGAAGAAGAGAGAAGCCGGGACGGATTCCTTCGATGTTGTATAAAAATAAATATAAGCTTGACATAACTGCATATTATGCGTATAATCAGCGCATAAAAATTATTTTTAAGCATTGGAGGATTTGCCATCATGAATAAATCCGATATCAAAAAGGTCGTTCTTGCCTATTCAGGCGGTCTGGATACCTCAATCATCATTCCCTGGCTGAAGGAGAACTACAACAACTGCGAAGTCATAGCCGTCTCCGGCAACGTGGGACAGGCGGACGAGCTGGAGGGCCTGGAGGAAAAGGCGAAGAAGACCGGCGCATCCAAACTGTACGTGCTGGACCTGACGGATGAATATGTCGATGACTTCATTATCCCCTGCATGAAGGCCGGCGCAGTGTATGAGGACTATCTGCTTGGCACCAGCCATGCGCGGCCCTGCATTGCGAAGGGACTGGTCGAGATCGCACTGAAGGAAGGGGCGGACGCCATCGCGCACGGCTGCACCGGAAAGGGCAACGACCAGGTGCGCTTCGAGCTGGCCATCAAACACTTTGCGCCGAACATGCCGATCATCGCTCCGTGGCGTGAATGGAGCATCAAATCGAGGGACGAGGAGATCGACTATGCCGAGGCGCACAACGTCCCCCTGAAGATCAACCGCGAGACCAACTATTCGAAGGACAAGAACCTCTGGCATCTCTCCCACGAGGGGTTGGATCTGGAGGACGTCGGGAACGAGCCGCAGTACGAGAAGCCCGGCTTCCTGGAAATGGGCGTGTCGCCGATCCAGGCGCCGGATGAGCCGACCTATGTCACGCTGGACTTTGCCGAGGGCATCCCGGTGGCGCTGAACGGAGAAAAGATGAGCGGCAAGGAGATCATCCTCAAGCTCAACGAGCTCGGCGGAAAGAACGGCATCGGTCTGCTGGACATCGTGGAAAACCGCCTTGTCGGCATGAAGTGCCGGGGCGTCTACGAGACTCCCGGCGGCACGATCCTCTACGCCGCGCACAGTGCGCTGGAAACCGTGTGTCTGGATAAGATGACGATGCATGAGAAGCAGAAGCTTGCCATCACTTTCGGCGAGCTGGTTTACAACGGGCAGTGGTTCACCCCGTTGCGGGAGGCGCTGAGCGCGTTCGTTGACAAGACCCAGGAGCGGGTCACCGGAACGGTAAAGCTGAAGCTCTATAAGGGCAACATCATCAAGGCCGGCATCTGGAGCGAGAAATCCCTTTACAGTGAAGAGATCGCGACCTTCGGAGAGAGCGACTACAACCAGGCGGATGCGGCAGGATTCATCAACCTCTACGGGCTGCCCATCAAGGTGCAGGCCATCGTGGACGGAAAGTAAGAGAGCAATGGCGAAGATGTGGGCCGGCGTCACAGCCGGGGAAACCGACCGGCTGGCGGATGACTTTAATTCCTCCATCCGCTTTGACAGCCGGATGTTCCGGGAGGATATCAGCGGAAGCATGGCGCATGCGGCAATGCTGGCCTCCAGAGGCATCATCACAGACAGAGACTGCGAGCTCCTGAACGAGGGGCTCGCAGGCATACTGGAGGATCTGCAGTCGGGAAGGCTGGAGATCGACCCGAATGCCGAGGACATCCACATGTTCGTGGAGCAGGTGCTGACCGAACGGATCGGAGAGACGGGGAAAAAGCTGCACACTGCCCGCAGCCGCAACGACCAGGTGGCTCTTGACCTGAGAATGTATCTGCGCGGCGAGTGCGATGAGATCTCCCGCCTGATCCGAAAGCTGGCGGAGACGCTCACTGCGCTGGCGGAGGAGCACGGAGATACCATCATGCCGGGCTATACCCATCTGCAGCGGGCGCAGCCGGTGAGCTTCGGCCACTATATGCTGGCCTATGCGATGATGCTGCTGCGCGACCTGGACCGCCTGGCGGACTGCCGGAAGCGGATCAACGTGTCACCCATCGGCTGCTGTGCCCTGGCCGGGACCACCTATGACACGGACCGGCGCATGGAGGCAGAACTGCTGGAATTCGACGGGATTGCGATGAACAGCCTGGACGGCGTCTCGGACAGGGACTTCGCCGTGGAACTGATGGGCGCCCTGTCCATCGTGATGATGCATCTGTCGAGACTTTCGGAGGAGCTGATCCTCTGGGCGAGCTGGGAATTCGGCTTTATCTCGCTGTCTGATGCATTTACGACCGGTTCGTCCATCATGCCGCAGAAGCGAAACGCGGACATGGCAGAGCTGATCCGAGGAAAGACCGGAAGGGTTTACGGAGACCTGATGGGCCTGCTGACGACCCTGAAGGGACTGCCTCTGGCATACAACAAGGACATGCAGGAGGATAAGGAGGGCGTATTCGACGCCTGCGATACCGTAAAGATGTGCCTGAAGATCCTAAGCCCGATACTCAGGACGATGACGGTGCGGAAGGACAACATGCTGAAGGCGGCGCAGAAGGGGTTCATCAATGCGACGGATCTGGCGGACTACCTGGTGAAGAAGGGGATGCCTTTCCGGAACGCCTATAAGATCTCCGGAAGCCTGGTGGCGGCGTGCATCCGTACGGACCGGGTCCTGGAAGAAGTCCCGATCGAGGAATACCGGGAGTACAGCGAGCTTTTCGCAGAGGATCTGTATGAGGCCATCGACCTGAAGAACTGTATGGAGAAACGGAGCTCGGAGGGAGGAACTTCGCAGGCTTCGGTGGAAAAGCAGATTGCATATGTCAGGAGCGTACTGAACGATGACAAGGATATTCATTGACGGAAGCGCCGGAACGACCGGCCTGCGTATCCGGGAGCGGCTGGAAAAGCGTCCGGAGCTGGAACTGTTGAGCCTGCCGGAGAGCCTTCGCAAGGACAGAAAGGCCCGCGAGGAGATCATCAACGCGGCGGATATCGCCTTCTTCTGCCTGCCGGATGCGGCGGCGGTGGAATCGGCGGCCCTGGTACACGGGGACACGGCGGTGATCGATACCTCGACCGCTCACCGGACGGCAGAAGGCTGGGCCTACGGATTCCCGGAGCTGCACGGGCTGAGGGAAAAGATCCGAAGCAGCAAAAGGATCGCCAACCCCGGATGCCACGCCAGCGGCTTCATCTCCCTGACCGAGCCGCTGGTACACGCAGGGCTGATCGCACAGGATACCGCGCTGACCTGCTTCTCAGTGACGGGCTATTCCGGGGGAGGAAAGGGCATGATCGCAGATTACGAGGCGGAGAGCCGCAGCCCGGAGCTGGATGCGCCGCGCCAGTACGGGCTGAGCCAAAAACACAAGCATCTGCCGGAAATGGCGAAGATCCCGGGGCTGAAGACAGAACCGGTGTTCTGCCCGATCGTTTCGGACTATTACAGCGGGATGGTCGTGACGGTACCTCTGTTTCGGAAGGACCTGAGAGGTACGGTGGAAGACATCAGGGCGGTCTACCGGGAGCGGTACCACAGTGCGGTGGTGCACTATGAGGAGTATGAGGACGGTCTGATTGCGGGCAACGCGCTGGCCGGGCGGGACGATATGAGGATCACGGTCGCGGGGAACGAAGAGAGAATCCTGCTGATCTCGGTATTCGACAATCTCGGCAAAGGCGCCTCCGGAGCGGCCATCCAGAACATGAATATTCTTTTGGGACTGGACGAAAGCACCGGACTTGTGGTATAAAGAGTACTCAAAAAACATATCCGAACCGGAAAATGGATCCGGAGCGGTTTGGAGGAAAAACAATGAATTCTGTCACGATCAAGTCGGTGCCCGGCGGCGTGTGTGCCGCAAAGGGCTTCAAAGCAGCAGGGATGTACTGCGGGATCCGCAAAAACCGGAGCAAGAAGGACCTGGCGCTGATCTGCAGTGAGGTTCCCGCCTCCGCAGCGGCGGTCTATACGACGAACCTGGTCAAGGGAGCGCCTCTCACCGTAACGAGAGAGCATATCGCCGACGGAAAGGCACAGGCGGTGATCTGCAACAGCGGCAATGCCAATACCTGCAATGCCGACGGCATCGAAATTGCGGAAAAGATGAGCGTGCTGACCGGGGAAGCCCTGGGAATCAGCCCTGCAGACGTCGTGGTGGCATCGACCGGTGTGATCGGCCAGCCTCTGAACCTGGCGCCCATCGCGGCAGGGATCCCTCAGCTTGCAGAGCAGCTGTCCGAGGAGGGGAGCGCAGATGCCTGCATGGCCATCATGACGACGGACACCAGACAGAAGGAAGTGGCGGTGGAATTCACGCTGGGAGGAAAGACCTGCCATCTGGGCGGAATTTCGAAAGGCAGCGGGATGATCCACCCGAACATGGCGACGATGCTGGTCTTCATGACCACGGATGCCGCCGTGAGTCCGGCCATGCTTCGCAGGGCGCTTTCCGGCGACGTGCAGAACACCTTCAACATGATCAGTGTGGACGGGGACACCTCCACAAACGACATGGTGGTGATTCTGGCAAACGGTCTGGCAGGGAATGAGGAGATCACGGAAGAGGGCGAGGACTTTGCGGCCTTCATGAAGGCGCTGAACACCGTGACGGTACAGCTCTGCAGGATGATCGCGGGAGACGGCGAGGGAGCGACGAAGCTGCTGGAATGCAGGGTCACCGGAGGAAAGACGCCGGATGCGGCGAAGACTGTCGCGAGGAGCGTCATCAGCTCGAGCCTGACCAAGGCGGCGATGTTCGGCGAGGATGCCAACTGGGGCCGGGTGCTCTGTGCCATCGGATACAGCGGCGCGGACGTGGACGTGCACAAAGTGAACGTCGCTTTTGTGTCCGCGGCCGGAAGCGTCACGGTGTGTGAGAACGGAGCGGGAGTGCCCTTCTCGGAAGAACTGGCGGCGAAGGTCCTGCACGAGACGGAGATCGATATCCTGGTCGACCTGAATGACGGAAACGCGGATGCGACGGCCTGGGGCTGCGACCTGACCTATGACTATGTGAAGATCAACGGAGATTACAGAACCTGAGATGGACAGTTTTACAAACTCAGAGCGGGCACAGGTGCTGACACAGGCACTGCCCTATATCCGGCGGTATAACGGTAAGATCGTTGTGGTAAAATACGGCGGCAACGCCATGGTCAGCGAAGAGCTGCGCCAGCAGGTGATGGAGGACATTGTCCTGTTGTGGCTGGTCGGGGTTCGCGTGGTGCTGGTGCACGGAGGCGGCCCGGAGATCAGCGACCTGATGAAGCGCCTGGGAAAGAAGCCGGAGTTCATCGACGGCCTGCGGGTGACGGACCAGGAGACCGTGGACATCGCCCAGATGGTCCTTGCCGGCAAGGTCAACAAAACACTGGTCAAGCTCCTGGACCATAAGGGCGGCAGAGCCATGGGCATCTCGGGCATGGACGGCGGCCTGATCCGGGCGAGAATGCGCAATCCGGATCTCGGCTTTGTCGGCAGCATCACCGAAGTCAACATACAGCCAGTCATGGATCTGCTGGAGAAGGGATATATCCCTGTGATCTCCACCCTTGGCTGTGACGAAGAGGGCAACACCTACAACATCAACGGTGACACCGCCGCGGCATACATCGCCGGCGCCCTGGGAGCGGAGAGACTGATCATGATGACGGACATCGCAGGGGTCCTGCGCGACAGAAACGATCCGTCCACCCTGATCCCCAAGCTTTCAATCGACGAGGCGGTGAAGCTCTTTGAGGAGAATGTCATTGCGGGCGGGATGATCCCGAAGGTGGAGTGCTGCATCGATGCCATCCACCGCGGTGTGGAGAGCGTCATCATCATGGACGGCCGCGTACCGCATTCGATCCTGATGGAGATCCTGACGGATGAAGGCGCCGGTACGATGGTCGTGAAGGATAACGGATAAAGAGCGGAAAAAGAAGGAGCGGAAGATGAATCTGAAAGAGACCGACAGCCGGTACATCGCCAACACCTATGCGCGCTTTCCTGTGGAACTGGTCTGCGGGAAAGGCTCCCTGGTGTACGATACAGACGGAAAAGAATACATCGACATGGGCAGCGGCATCGGCGTCACCGCCTTCGGCATCGCCGACGACGGGTGGCAGGCCGCAGTGACCGGCCAGCTCGGCAGGCTGCAGCATATGTCAAACCTGTACTATACCGAACCCTGCGTGAAACTGGCAGAGCTGCTCTGCGAAAAGACGGGGATGAAGAAGGTCTTCTTCTGCAACTCCGGCGCGGAAGCAAACGAGGGCATGATCAAGACCGCACGGAAATACGCCGCCGAGCATAAGGGGGCGGAATACTTTACCGTCGTCACGCTGGTAAACAGCTTTCACGGGCGCACGATCACAACGCTTGCCGCAACCGGACAGGACCACTATCACGAGCTGTTCCAGCCGCTGACGCCGGGCTTCGTCCATGCCCCGGCGAACGACCTGGAGGCGGTGAAGAATGCCGCGCTCGAGAACAAAGCGGCGGGCATCATGATCGAGTGCATCCAGGGCGAGGGCGGCGTGATCGCACTGGAGAAGGATTTTGTACAGGGGCTGGCGGCCTTCTGCAAAGAGGAGGACATCCTCCTGATGGTGGATGAGGTTCAGACCGGAAACGGACGCACCGGTGAGCTGTACGCGTATATGAACTATGGGGTTCAGCCGGACATCGTGTCCACGGCAAAGGGCATCGGCGGCGGACTTCCGCTGGGAGCGGTTCTCTTCGGCGAAAAGACGGAGTTTACACTGGGCGCGGGAGATCACGGCTCCACCTTCGGCGGAAATCCGGTGTGCTGCGCCGGCGCATACAGCATCCTCAGCAGGATTGACGGCGAACTTCTGAAAGAGGTCAAAGAGAAGAGCGAATATGTTTTCAGTGCGCTGGAAGGCACCCCCGGTGTGGAGTCTGTCAGCGGCATGGGGCTGATGATCGGGATCAAAACCTTGAAACCGGCCGGAGACGTTGTGCGAGCCTGTATGGAAAAAGGCGTTCTGTGCCTGACCGCGAAGGATAAGGTCCGGCTGCTGCCGGCGCTGAACATTCCCACGGAACTGCTGCAGAAGGCGGTAGAAATCATAAAGGAGTCCGTATGAATCTGAAAAATCGCAGTTTTCTCAAGCTGCTGGACTACAGCCCGGAGGAGATCGGGTATCTGCTGGACCTGGCGGCAGATCTCAAGGCAAAGAAAAAGGCCGGGATTCCGCATCGGATGCATGAGGGGAAAAACGTCGCTCTGATCTTCGAGAAGACCAGCACCCGCACCCGATGCAGTTTTGAGGTAGCGGCGGCGGATCTCGGCATGCACCCGGTCTATCTCGATCCGAAATCCTCCCAGCTCGGGAAGAAGGAGAGCATCGCAGACACCGCCCGTGTGCTGGGGCGCATGTTCGACGGGATCGAATACAGGGGCTTTGAGCAGACCCGTGTGGAAAAGCTGGCACAGTATGCGGGAGTACCGGTCTGGAACGGCCTGACCAATGAGTTTCATCCGACGCAGATTCTGGCGGATTTCCTGACCATCCGGGAACATTTCGGCGAGCTGAAGGGGAAAAAACTGGTCTATCTGGGAGACGCCCGGTACAATATGGGCAACTCCCTGATGGTTGGCTGCGCCAAGATGGGGCTTCATTTCGACGCCTGCGCGCCTGAGGCCTATTTTCCCGACCGTGCGCTGATCGATACCTGCCGTACCGTCGCCGCGGATACAGGAGCGGTGCTGGAGTTTGAGACCGACCCGATGAAGGCCGTACAGGGCGCAGACGTGCTGTATACGGATATCTGGGTCTCCATGGGCGAGCCCACTGAGGTGTGGGAACAGCGCATCCGGGAGCTGCTGCCGTATCAGGTCAACCGGAAGCTGATGGACACGGCCGGCCCGCAGTGCCGCTTCATGCACTGTCTGCCCGCCTATCACGATCTGGAGACGGAAAACGGACTGGAAATCTACAATCAGTACGGTCTGAACGGCCTGGAAGTGACGGATGAGGTGTTTGAGGGACCGCAGTCCATCGTCTTCGATGAGGCGGAGAACCGCATGCACACGATCAAAGCCGTTATGGCAGCAACACTGTGAACCCGATGGGACAGATCGCCGCAGCGGCGACAGAAGCTGCAGGGATGACAACAGCCGCAGCGGCAGAATGAGGACGGCAGCATGAAGAAAGCATATCTGGTACTGGAAAACGGCGAGGTCTTTGAAGGCCTCGCCATTGGCGCAGAGAGGGAACAGATCGGTGAACTCGTCTTCACCACAGGGATGACCGGATATCTGGAAACCCTGACAGACCCGAGCTATGCCGGTCAGATCATCCTCCAGACTTTCCCGCTGATCGGGAACTACGGGGTGATTCCGGAGGACTTTGAAGGCGACTGCCTTGCGAGAGGCTATGTGGTGAGAGAACTCTGCGACCTCCCGTCGAACTTTCGGAGCGAGGGAACGCTGGACAGTTTTCTGAAGGAAAAGAGTGTTCCCGGCCTCTGCGGTGTGGATACAAGAGCGATCGCAAAACGACTGCGCGAGCAGGGGACGATGAACGCCGCAATCTGTACGGAGATCCCTGCAAGCCCTGAAGCGATCAGAAAATACCGAATCACCGGAGCGGTGGAAGCGGCAGGAGGAAAGAAGCTCACAAGATATCCGGCTTCCGGAGAAAGCCGTAACGACAGCGGGAACTGTGCGCGTCACGTTGTCCTTGTCGATTACGGCGCCAAACGGAATATACTGCGCTGTCTGCTGGAGCGGGGCTGCGAGGTGACGGTCGTTCCGCATGATACAACCGCAGAGGAAATACTGGCTCTGAACCCGGACGGCATCATGCTGTCCAACGGACCGGGAGATCCGGAAGAGAACGTCTCTGAGATTGCGCAGATCCAAAAGCTGATCGGCAGAGTTCCGATTTTCGGCATCTGCCTCGGCCACCAGCTTACCGCGCTGGCGATGGGCGGAAGGACAGTGAAGCTGAAATACGGCCATCACGGAGCCAACCAGCCGGTGACCGACGGGACCCATACCTGGATCACGAGCCAGAACCACAACTATGCCGTGCTGGCGGAGAGCCTGTCGGATACTGCGGAGATGAGCTTTTGGAACGCAAACGACGGAAGCTGTGAAGGACTGAACTATCGGGGACGGAATGCGTTTACGGTGCAGTTCCATCCGGAAGCCTGCGGCGGCCCGCATGATACGGAATATCTGTTTGACCGCTTCATGGGGATGATGGAGGAAAAACATGCCGAGAGATAACAGCATTCAGAAGGTCCTTGTGATCGGCTCGGGCCCGATCGTCATCGGACAGGCGGCGGAGTTTGACTATGCCGGCGCCCAGGCCTGCCGTGTTCTGCAGCAGGAGGGGATCCGGACGGTTCTGGTCAATTCCAACCCGGCGACGATCATGACGGACAAAAAACTGGCGGACGCCATCTATCTGGAACCCCTGACCCCGGAGACGCTTCGCCGCATCATCGAGAAGGAACGTCCGGACGGTCTGCTTGCCGGTCTCGGCGGCCAGACAGGGCTCACACTGGCCATGCAGCTGAGCCGCAGCGGAACGCTGGAGCGCTACGGCGTGCGCCTGCTCGGCTCCGATCTGGAGGCGATCGAGCGCGCGGAGGACAGGGAGCGGTTTCGGGAGACCCTGGAAGAGCTGGGCCAGCCGGTGATTCCCTCCGCCACAGCGACCACGGTGCCGGACGCACTGCGGATCGCCGACAGGATCGGCTATCCGGTTATCGTGCGGCCTGCCTATACGCTGGGCGGCAGCGGCGGCGGAATTGCCTCGGATGCGGAGGAACTGCGTGCCATCGCACGGAACGGCCTGGAGCTCTCTCCGATCACGCAGGTGCTGGTGGAAAAATGCGTTTCCGGCTGGAAGGAAATCGAATTTGAGACCATGCGGGACACGGCTGGAAACGTCATTGCGGTCTGCTCGATGGAGAACGTCGATCCGGTGGGCATCCACACGGGCGACTCGATCGTCGTGGCGCCCGCACTGACGCTTGCGGACCGGGAATACCAGATGCTTCGCAGCGCAGCGCTGGATATCATCACTGCACTGGGCATCGTCGGAGGCTGCAACTGCCAGTTTGCGCTGAATCCGGACAGCTTCGAATATGCGGTGATCGAAGTGAATCCGCGCGTCTCCCGCTCCTCAGCGCTGGCCTCCAAGGCGACCGGGTATCCGATCGCAAAAATCAGCACAAGACTTGCCCTTGGCTATACCCTCGACGAGATTGCGAACGACATCACGGGAAAGACCTGTGCCTGCTTTGAACCTGCGCTCGACTATGTGGTTGTGAAGGTGCCGAAATGGCCTTTTGACAAATTCCCGGATGCAAGCCGCGTCCTTGGCACACAGATGAAGGCGACGGGCGAAGTGATGGCTATTGCACCGAATTTCGAACTGGCGCTGGCAAAAGCACTCCGGGGCGTCGGAAAGGCGCCGGAACCCGGAGACTGGCGGGTACAGGACGACAGGCGCGTCTGGTCGATCCTGGAGGCACTGCGCCGGGGCACGGATCCGGAAGAGATCCACAGCGTCACGAAGATCGACCGGTGGTTCCTGAACAAAATGCGGAAGATGGCCTGCGGGGACGCGGACGGGAATCCGAAAACCGTACCGGAGGAAAAGCCCGTTCCGTACCGGATGGTCGACACCTGCGCAGCGGAGTTTGACGCGCAGACACCGTACTTCTATGCCGGGATTCCGGGGGAGGAGTGCGAGGCCAGAAGCTTCCCGAAAAGCGGAAAGCCGGTGATCATGGTGCTGGGCTCGGGACCCATCCGGATCGGACAGGGCATCGAATTCGACTACAGCTCGGTTCACTGCGTCTGGACGCTGCGGGAGATGGGCTACGACGTCGTCATGGTCAACAACAACCCCGAAACCGTATCCACGGACTATGACACGGCTGACAGGCTTTACTTCGAACCCCTGACGCCGGAGGACGTCTGGCCGATCATCGAGGTGGAAAAACCGATCGGCGTAGTGGTCGCCTTCGGCGGCCAGACGGCAATCTCTCTCACCAAGTTCCTCGACAGCAGGGGAGTACAGATCCTGGGGACCTCAGCGGACGGGATCGATCTTGCAGAGGACAGAGCACGGTTTGACGCGCTTCTCGAGCGCTTCGGCATCCGCCGCCCGAGGGGGCACGGAGTGAAGACCATGGAGGAAGCCCTGCGTGCAGCGGAGGAGCTGGGTTACCCGGTGCTGCTGCGGCCGAGCTACGTCATTGGCGGGCAGAACATGTGCATCTCCCGGGATGCGGCGACCACAGAGCAGTATATGCGGGGCATCCTGGACGGCGGCATCGAGAACCCCGTCCTGATCGACCAGTATCTGCCGGGCATCGAGCTCGAGGTGGACGTGATCTCCGACGGAGAGGACGTCCTGATCCCCGGAATCATGGAGCACATCGAAAGGGCGGGCGTTCACAGCGGGGATTCCATCGCGGTCTATCCCCCCTATAACCTCTCAGACCGCTTCCTGCGCCGGATCTGTGAAGTCTCGGAGAAGCTGGCTCTGGCCCTGGGGACCAGAGGCCTTGTCAACATCCAGTATCTGATCTATCATGACGAACTCTATGTGATCGAGGTGAACCCGCGCGCCTCCCGGACCGTGCCGTATATCTCGAAGGTCACGGACATCCCGATGGTCGACATTGCGGCCCATGTCATGCTGGGGGAGAAGCTGCGGGACCTGGGCTGCGGGACAGGACTGTGCCGCACGCCGCCCTATACGGCGGTCAAGGTTCCGGTGTTCTCGTTTGAGAAGCTGAACGACGCCAACTCCATCCTCGGCCCGGAGATGAAATCCACCGGAGAGGTCCTCGGAATCGGCAGGAGCTTTGCGGAGGCCATGTTCAAGGGCCTGACCGCGGCAGGCTTCCGGCTGGATCTGAAATCCGTTCTGCTGAGCGTGGAGACCCCGGACTATCCGGAGATCCTTCCTCTTGCGCAGCGCTTCCACAGCCTGGGCCTGAAACTCTATGCGACGGAGGGAACCGCGGAGGCGATCGCATCCCTCGGCGTTCCGGTTACGGCGGTCGATGCGGACCGGCTGATGCAGGACCGGGAGCTCTCCGGCCTCGGCCTCATCGTATACACCGGCGCGGTGCGCGACGGCACGATGGGGGATTACATCGCCCTGCACCGCCGGGCCATGCAGCTCGGCATCCCCTGCCTGACCTCTCTCGACACGGCCAACGCCCTGGCGGACAGCATCGCATCCCGCTACAGCCAGTCCAATACGGAGCTGGTGGACCTGAACGACATGCGCCCGTGGCGCCAGACCATCGCCTTCACCAAGATGCAGGACTGCGGGAATGACTATATCTTTATTGAGAACTTCGACGGGAAGATCTCCTGCCCCGAATCGCTCTGCGTCTCTCTGTGCCAGCCGCATTACGGCATCGGTGCGGACGGAATCGTGCTCCTGGAGAGCTCCCGCATTGCCGACGTTCGCATGCGGAGCTTCAACCGGGACGGCAGCGAGGGAAAGGTAGCGGGAAACAACCTGCGCTGTACCGGAAAATACATGTATGACCGGGGCTATCTTCGCAGGGAGACACTCACCGTAGAGACAGCCGGCGGGATCAAAAAGCTGACCCTCTTCTGCAGAGACGGGCAGGTGAGCTCGGTCACGGTCGATATGGGGAAGGCAATCCTGACCGCCGCCGAGGTCCCGGTGATCACGGAAAGGGAAAAGCTGGTCGGCAGTCCGGTCCGTATCGGAGATGAGGAGTACACGGTGACCTGCCTCTCCGTGGGCAACCCGCACTGCGTCGTCTTCTGCGACAGCATCGACGGACTTGACCTCGAAAGCCTCGGACCCCGCTTCGAGCATGCGGAGATCTTCCCTGAGCGTGTCAACACGGAATTTGTCCGGGTCGTAAACCGGACGAACCTGCGCATGCGCGTCTGGGAGCGCGGAATCGGGGAGACCCTGGCCTGCGGAACGGGGGCCTGCGCCGCAGCGGTGGCTGCGGTGGAAAACGGCTGCTGTGAAAGCGGCACCGATATTCATGTCAGCCTTCCGGGCGGCGAGCTGATCGTAAACGTTACAGACGGCCGCGTAACGATGACAGGCGGTGCAACGAAAGTCTTTGAAGGCAGCTTCGCATACTGAAAAAAACGATCATACAGCAGTTGCAATTTAAGTGCAGCTGCTGTATGATTCATTCAGGAGAGAATGAAGTTTCTGACAGAATGGTGAGAATCTGTGAAAATAAAGTATTACAGCATCAACGACGGAGTGTTTTCCGTCCGATGCAAGCTCTGCTACAATGACCTGCATGCTGTCGATGCCGTGGTTATCGCCTTCCACGGCTTCGGCGGACATAAGGACAACCGGGCGGCAGAGCGTTTTGCCGACCGCGCGCTCTCACGGTATCCGCATACGGCGCTGCTGAGCTTTGACCTGCCGTGCCACGGCGAGGACGGACAGAAAAAGCTGAGCCTTGCCGCCTGTGACCGGTACATCACGCTTGTACTGAACGATGTGCGGGAAAAGTACCCGGAGGCAGAGCTCTATGCCTATGCGACGAGCTTCGGCGCATGGCTCTGCCTGAAGTATCTTCAGGATCACGGAAATCCCTTCCGGAAGATCGTGCTGCGCTGCCCGTCTCTGCGGATGCTTGAAGCAATGCAGGTGAGAATCTTAAGCTCCGCAGACCTCGAGAAGCTCGGAAAAAACAGAGAGGTTCTGGCGGGCTTTGACCGAAAGGTGAAGATCAGCAGCGAGTTCATGCGAGAACTGGAGACCGCCGAAGTCAGTGAGGCGGACTTCCTCCCCTTCGCGGACGATCTTCTCATTCTGCACGGGACAAAGGACGAGATCATCCCTATTGCGTACAGCCGGGACTTTGCGGACCGGAACGTGATCGAACTGATCGAAGTGAAAAATGCCGATCACCGCTTCAGCGATCCGCAGATCATGAATCAGGCGATCGCCGACAGCCTGAAATTTCTGTTTGAGTCAGGAGAAAAGATATGAGTGCAATCATCAGCCTGGATATGATCCGGGATGCGCGCGAAGCGCTGAAGAACGTGGCGGAGCTGACCCCGATGGTGACCTCGCGGCAGCTCGGGGACAAGCTCGTCATCAAGTCCGAAAATCTTCAGAAGACCGGCTCCTTCAAAATCCGGGGCGCCTATAACAAGATCCGTAGTCTCTCACCCGAGGACGCGGCCAGAGGCGTCATCGCCTGCTCGGCAGGTAACCATGCGCAGGGCGTCGCGCTTTCAGCCTTCCGTCTGGGGATCCGTTCGGTCATATGTATGCCCGAAGGCGCTCCGGTGCTGAAAGTACAGGCAACGCGCAGCTACGGCGCAGAGGTGGTGCTGGTACCGGGAGGCTATGACGATGCGGCCCTGGAGGCGGTGCGCCTTGCAGAAGAGAACGGCTATACCTTTGCCCATCCCTTCAACGACCCGCTTGTCATTGCCGGACAGGGGACCATCGGTCTGGAGATCCTGGAGCAGCAGCCGGATGTGGACCAGATCATCGTCCCGATCGGCGGAGGCGGGCTGATCAGCGGCGTTGCGGCAGCAGTGAAGCAGATGCGCCCGAATGTGAAGATCATCGGCGTCCAGGCCGCTACCGTGCCGAGCATGTTCGTCTCTGCCCGAAACGGCTGCATCACAACGGTGAAGGACGGGCCTACCATTGCCGACGGTATTCACGTCCTTACACCGGGAGATCTGACCTTCGCGCTCTGCCAGAAGTATGTGGACGACATCGTCACAGTCACCGAGGACGAGATTGCCGCGGCGATCGTCGCCCTGATGGAGGGGCCGAAGACCGTAGCCGAGGGTGCCGGAGCCACCAGTGTGGCGGCCTATCTCTTCGACAGGGTCGATATGAGCCTCAAGACTGTCGCGCTGGTCTCCGGCGGCAACGTCGACATCACGACGCTCTCCCGCATCATCACCAAAGGCCTGCAGAAGACTGGCCGGATCGCCCGGATCACGACCAAACTCATCGACCGGTCGGGGAGCCTTGCCAAGCTCCTGCAGGTGGTGACCGAGAGCGGCGCCAATATCCTCAGCATCGATCATGAGCGCGAGGATACGAAGACCGAGGTCAACTCCTGCATTGTGAACCTCACGCTGGAGACCCGTGATCCGGAACACATCCTGACAATCCGGAAGCAGATGCGCGAGAAGGGATACATGCTCTATGACTGAGGATCGGGAGACTGTGACTCCAACGAAGCGTCCAGTCAAAGCCATAAGAAACGGAACGAGGGCAGCCGACAGAGCTGCCCTCAGATTATTTCCGGAGCGTGCTCCGGTGTTTTTCACAGATATCGCTGCCTCGGCCGGTAGAACTCAAAGATCACCGCATCGCGGCCTTTCTCGTTGCGAGGCTCGTGGGAGGTCCATCCGATGTTCAGCGCGCCCAGCGCGGTACAGAGCCGCACCAGGGGAGGCTGGTATCCGATCCGGTATGCGACAAACTGCGGTCTCGCCAGAAAATTCAGCAGGGTGCTGTGCAGAAGAAAGGCCTTGACGCCGGTCACGCCGCTTTCGCGGTAGTCTTTCCGTGAGGTCGCCAGCTGACCGCGGACGAGATCCGGCGCATGGAACCGGAACCAGGCAACGATCATCGGGTTAAAGCTTTCAATGCAGACGTTTCCGTGATAGTTTTCGAGAAGAGCGCAGGTCTTCTCGCAGAGCTCGCGGTTACGGGGACCGTTTTTCAGCTCTACGATCAGGGCTTCACAGCCTCGTATGGAAGCCAGAACCTCGGAAAACAGCGGGATCTGCTCGTCCGTCCCGCAGAGACGCAGCTTTTCAAGCTCGGCGAAACTCAGGTCACCGACACGCGCGTGTACACCGCAGACCCGGTCCAGCGTATCATCGTGGAAGACAACGACTTCACCGTCCCGGGAGAGCTGTACGTCCAGCTCGATCCCGTATCCCTCCCGGGCTGCCCTTCGGAAGGCTGCGAGGGAGTTTTCGGGAACAGATTTGTCCCTTGTATGAAGCCCCCTGTGCGCGTAGTTGACCCCGCGGAAGATGGCTCTCTGCCGGCGGCTGATATGGCCGGGGGCGACTGCCCAGACCGGGAGTACCGCCGCGGCAAGCATCGGGATTGCAAGCAGTTTTCTGTTCATGAAAACCTCCGGATCAGTCGCCGGAATCCAGCGCCTCGATCCCGGTCACGTTGGCGACCCTAGCTGCCCGGATGTTCTTGACAAGAGCAGTGAAGACGCAGAAACTCAGGGCGGTCAGAATGGCAGCGTAGACGGGGAGCGTTCTCCAGGCGAGTGTGGCGTTCAGCACAAGACCGAGCAGCACCGGTGTGATCGTCTGCGCGGACATGCTTGCGGTGTAGTAGAAGCCGGTAAACTTTCCGATCTTCTTCGACGAGCAGAGCTCGACCACCATCGGGAAGGAGCAGTTGTGCACCAGCGCCATGCCGAAGCCCTTCAGGACCCAGACGGCGTAGAGAAGGGTCGGAAAAGCAAACTCTCCGCGCTCACCGACGACTTTTCCGGTCGGCGTGACGAAGCACATGATGATCAGCCCGATAAAGGTGATGGCCAGCCCGGCGGAGATCGTCCATTTCCGTCCGATTTTATCCGCGATGCCGCCGGCGATGGCAAAGCCGATCACCGAAGCGAGACCGCCGAGAATCGTCAGGACCATCGTTGCGCTGGACGCGGACTGAAGGTGATAGATGACGTAATTCCCAATGTAGGTGCCGAGGGCGTTATCGGACATGAACCAGAGAAACTCCGCACCGAGAATAGCAAGGAGCATGGTTTTGTTTGCCCTGGACATCGGCCTGTCGTCGTCGACCGGAGTCTCTACGGCAGCGAGCTTCTCGCCGAGCATAAGTTCATCGTGCAGCTCTTCTTCCAGCCGGTTCTCTTTAATGGTGGAGAAGAGAACGAGAGCGGAGATCACCATCAGCACGGAGGCGATGATGAACGGCAGCTCGATGGTCCAGAGATTCCTCTCGGCGACAGGGGCGTTGATATACTTGCTGAGCACCAGAAAGATGCCGAGCACCGTGGCAAAGGCGCCGCCGAAATAGCCCATGATGTTGATGATGCCGTTGGCCCTGGCACGCAGAGGCTTCGGTGTGATATCCGGCATCAGGGCCACCGCGGGGTTGCGATACATCATCATGAAGATCAGGACGATACCCATCATGATAACCATGCCGACGATGTTGTTGTAATGGAAGAACAGAGGGATAAAGGGAAACGCCACGGCGGAGACGAAGGTACCGACCAGAATGTAGGGCATGCGTTTGCCGATCTTCGTATGCGTCCTGTCGGAAAGATTCCCGAAGATCGGAAGCAGGATCAGTGCGGCGAGATTGTCGCAGGCCATGATGATGCCGACGATCCACTGGACGTTGAGAATCTTCCCGGGATCGCTGGCCTTGAGCTCTGCGGAGGACATGTTATAAATATTACGCGCGAAGATGTCGGTCAGGAAGGTGGGACACCAGGAATCGTAAACCTGCCAGAGAAGCAGGATACCGAAAAAGGCGAAACCGATCAGAGCGGTTCTTTTATAGTTGAGCTTCAGTTCCATCTGTTAACCTCTCATTCTCCGGAGCTGGACTCCTTGCTCTCCTCCATCAGTTCCTCGGAGATCACCTGGAACATGCGGTCCAGCGTGGCGAGTTCCTCCTCCGAGAACTGCTCGTAAAGACGCTGCATGAGTGGTCTCTCATAGGAGGTAAGCTGGGAAACGTAGTGATAGAACTTCTCGGAAAGGATCAGGTGATACTCCCGCCTGTCCTTTTCGGAGTTCTGCCGGACAATATAACCCTTGCGGGTCAGAGCATTGATCTTGTAAGTGGCGTTGGACTGTGAAATTTTCAGAAAATCTGCAAACTGGCTGATCGTCGGTTCATGAAGCAGATGGATGATTTCGAGGGAGAACGCCTCCTGCGCGGAGAGTGAGCCGTCATTCTCGCCCACGAGATCAAACACCTTGCGGAAGAACTGGAGCTTAACCTTGTCAAAGACTTCTTTGGCGCTTTTTTCGATCATTTCACATATAACCTTCTTCATTATATTAAAGCAGAATAATAAACTGCTGTAAGTTGTATTTTACTCTTTTATTTTGAAATTGTAAACCGGAACGGACAAAGATTTTTTGATTCTTGTCCAAAATGTGAATTCTGTGGGATCCCGGGAAAGAAGCGCTTGACATTCCGAGGAGAGAATGCTATATTAGCACTCGCAAAGCAAGAGTGCCAACAGTCGACCAGGGTGAGTGCTAAGATGAGCATCAGCGACAGGAAAAAGAGAATACTGGCAGCGGTGGTAGATGAGTATATCCGGACCGCAGAGCCGGTGGGGAGCAAACATCTGGCAGAAAACGCCGGGCTGGGATGTTCCTCCGCGACGATCCGAAACGAGCTTGCCGAGCTGGTGGCGCTGGGTTATCTGGAACAGCCCCATACTTCCGCCGGCCGGGTTCCGACCCCGATGGGATACCGCATGTATGTCAACGAGCTGATGCAGAAGCAGAAGTACTCGCTGGAGGAGACGGAAGAGCTCAACCGGAAGCTGAACGCAAAGCTTCAGGAGCTGGACGATACGATCGTCAGTGTGAGCCGGCTGGCTTCACAGCTCACGGACTATCCTGCGCTGGCCCTCACGGCGGCGGTACCGACAACGGTGAAACGCTTTGACCTCATTTACGTCGATGCCAACACATTTATCATCGTGCTGCTGCTGTCCAATAACTCCGCAAAGTCCAAGCTGGTGCATCTGCCGGTATCGGTTGACCAGACGATGGTACAGAAGCTGAGCAGTCTGTTTAACTCCGGATTCACCAACGTGACCGAGGATGCCATTACTCCGCTGCTGATCCATTCGACAGAGCGGGCGGCAGACGACAGCATGGGCCTTACATCGGTGATTTCGGCATTCGTGATCGAGACCCTCTCAGAGGCGGCGGCGCCGGCGGCCTTTGTCTCCGGTGAAAACCGGCTGCTGAATCAGCCGGAGTTCCGGGACCCGGACAAAGCCCACAGACTGATGAGCTACCTGTCCGGCGGCGGGTATGTCCTTCCGACTGGTGAGAACGCGCAGGGAAGCGATGAGATCCGGGTGCTGATTGGTCCGGAGAATGTCGCGGAAGAGCTGAAGGATTCAAGCGTTGTGATCGCAAGCTACGATGCCGGCGACAACACGAGAGGGCTGATCGGTATCGTAGGCCCGACCAGAATGGATTATTCCGCCGTGGCCGCAAAGCTGAGCTTTCTGGCAGCGGGACTGTCGAAGCGGCTTGGCGGCGGCGAAATGCCCCCCGAGGGAATGCACAACAAACTGGTTATCAAGGAACAGTGAGGATAGAAGAGAATGGACGAAGAAGTGAAGGAAGAAATCCTGGAGGAGACCCCTGTGGAAACTCCGAAGGAGAAAGCGGCCGATACGGAGACAGAAACAGCCGGGGCCGGAGAAACCGAAGAGAGCACGGCAGGCGGTGAGAAGCCGCAGGAATCCGTGACAGAGGAGACGGCGGAAAACAAGGAAGCAAAGGCGGAAACAGAGAAAAAGGCCGAAGAGCCAAAAGGCTGGAAGGCCAAAAGAGAAGAAAAGCGCAAGGAAAAGAAACTCTCGAAGGAAGAGGAAAAGATCGCGGCCCTCGAAGAGGAAAAAGCAGCGCTGAACGACCGGTATCTGAGGATCTGCGCGGAGTACGACAACTTCCGCAAGCGCAGCCAGAAGGAGAAGGACAGCCTGTACGGAGACATCAAGGGAAACACCGTCACGCAGTTCCTTCCGGTATACGACAACCTCGAAAGAGCCCTGAAACAGGGAACGGAGGATGAGGCCTACCGCAAGGGTGTCGAGATGATCATGAATCAGTTCTGCACGACACTGGAAAAGCTCGGAGTCACACCGATCGAGTGCCTGGGAGAGAAATTCGACCCGACGATGCACAACGCGGTGATGCATGTGGACGACGAAGAGAAGGGCGAGAACGAGATCGTCGAGGTCTTCCAGAAGGGCTTCAGGCTCGGCGACAAGGTGATCCGGTTTGCCATGGTCAAGGTGGCCAACTGAAATCTGCCGCAGGAGCGGGAGGCATAGCAAGCCAGATATAATCCGGAGAACGGTCCGGTTTATATATATCAATTCTATTCAATTTGTAAAAACTTATCTTTTCATACAGGAGGATTATCACAATGGGTAAGATTATCGGTATTGATCTTGGAACTACCAACAGCTGCGTTGCCGTGCTTGAAGGCGGCGAGCCCGTCGTCATCGCAAACGCAGAAGGCGCCCGTACCACACCGTCCGTCGTGGCTTTTGCCAAGACCGGCGAGCGTATGGTAGGCCAGGTTGCAAAGCGTCAGGCTGTCACCAATCCTGACCGCACCATCTCCTCCATCAAGCGCGAGATGGGTTCCAATTATAAGGTGACCATCGACAGCAAGGCCTACACGCCTCAGGAGATTTCGGCAATGGTGCTGCAGAAGCTGAAGGCGGATGCCGAGGCCTATCTGGGCCAGACGGTGACCGAGGCCGTCATCACGGTCCCGGCCTACTTCACGGATGCACAGCGCCAGGCGACCAAGGACGCCGGCAAGATCGCAGGCCTGGACGTCAAGCGTATCATCAACGAGCCGACTGCTGCAGCCCTCGCCTACGGCGTGGATAAGGAACAGGAGCAGCGCATCATGGTCTATGACCTGGGCGGCGGCACCTTCGATGTCTCTGTTCTGGAGATCGGCGACGGCGTCATCGACGTTCTGGCTACGGCAGGCAACAACCGCCTCGGCGGCGACGACTTCGACGCCTGCATCACCAAGTACCTGGTTGACGAGTTCAAGAAGACCGAGGGAATCGACCTCTCGACAGACAAGGTTGCCATGCAGCGTCTGCGCGAAGCTGCCGAGAAGGCGAAGATCGAGCTCTCCGGCGTCACGACCTCGAACGTCAATCTGCCGTACATCACGGCGGATGCCACCGGCCCGAAGCACCTTGACGTCACTCTGACCCGCGCCAAGTTCAACGAACTGACCCATCACCTGGTCGAGAAGACCACCGGCCCCGTGAAGCAGGCGCTCTCCGACTCCGGACTGCAGCCCAGCGACATCAGCAAGGTTCTGCTGGTCGGCGGTTCCACCCGTATCCCGGCTGTGCAGGACATGGTCAAGTCCCTGATCGGCAAGGAAGGCTTCAAGGGCATCAACCCCGACGAATGCGTCGCGATCGGCGCGGCCATCCAGGGCGGCGTACTCTCCGGCGATAAGGAAGGCATCGTTCTGGTCGACGTTACCCCGCTGTCCCTCGGCATCGAGACCCTCGGCGGCGTCTGCACCAGACTGATCGAGCGCAACACCTCCATCCCGACCCGCAAGAGCCAGGTCTTCTCCACCGCCGCGGACAACCAGACCTCCGTTGAGGTCAACGTCCTGCAGGGCGAGCGCGAGATGGCGGCCTACAACAAGAGCCTCGGACGCTTCAACCTTGACGGTATCGCCCCGGCGCGCCGCGGTGTGCCTCAGATCGAGGTTACCTTTGACATCGACGCAAACGGCATCGTAAACGTCTCGGCCAAGGATCTCGGCACCGGCAAGGAGCAGCATATCACCATCACGGCATCGTCCAACATGTCCAAGGAGGACATCGACAAGGCTGTCAAGGAAGCGGAGATGTACGCTGCCGAGGACGCCAAGCGCAAGGAAGAGGTCGAGATCCGCAACCAGGGCGACCAGATGGCCTATCAGACCGAGAAGACGATGTCCGAGCTTGGCGACAAGCTGGATCCCGCGGACAAGGCGGAGGCTGAGAGCAAGCTGGCGGCGCTGAAGCAGGCCCTGACCGGCACTGACAGCGCGGCGATCAAGTCTGCGACAGAGGAACTGACTCAGGTCTTCTACAAGATGTCTGAGAAGCTCTATCAGCAGGCAGGCGGAGCACAGGGCTTTGATCCCTCTCAGGCCGGCGGCCCGCAGGGAACGGCTCCGAACGGACAGGATTACTACGACGCGGATTACACGGTCGTCGACGACGACAAGCAGTAAGACTGCCGACCCCACTTTCACACAGACTCCGGCAGATAGAACCAAAGAGGCGGGGAAAACTCCTCGCCTCCTTGGTGTGTAAAAAGGGAGAAACGCATGGCGGAAAAAAGAGACTACTATGAGGTGCTGGGCGTCAAAAAGGACGCCACAGCCGATGAGATCAAAAAAGCATACCGGAAGGTGACCAAAGAGAACCATCCCGACCTGCACCCCGGGGACAAAGCCTGCGAGGAGAGATTCAAGGAGGCCAATGAGGCCTATGAGGTGCTGTCCGACGAGGAGAAGCGCAAAAAGTATGATCAGTTCGGTCATGCGGCCTTTGACCCGAACGCCGGCTACGGCGGATTCGGCGGCGGATTCGGAGGGGGCTTCGGTGACTTCAGCGATATCTTTTCGAGCTTCGGAGATATTTTCGGCTTCGGAGGCGGTTCACAGACGCGCAACCCGAATGCACCGCGCCGCGGTGACAATATCCGGGCTCAGCTGAATATCAGCTTCGAGGAAGCGGCTTTCGGATGTGAAAAGGAGCTGAGCGTCCCAAGGGTAGAGGCCTGTACGGACTGCAACGGAACCGGATGCGCGCCCGGAACGACACCGGAGATCTGCCCGGACTGCAAAGGCACCGGTTCGGTCAGAACGACCCAGAGGACCCCGTTCGGCATGGCGCAGACGAGTTCTCCGTGCTCCAAGTGCCGCGGAACCGGCAAGATTATCCATCAGCCCTGCAAGACCTGCCGCGGCATGGGCAGCGTACGCCGCGCAAAAAAGATGACGGTCAAAGTACCTGCCGGCATCGACGACGGCCAGACCATATCCCGTCAGGGCTTCGGTAATGCCGGCGTCAACGGCGGACCGGCGGGCGACCTGCTGATCAGCGTGATTGTACGTCCGCATGCAATCTTTGAGCGTGACGGAACCTCCGTGCTGATGGAGCAGGAGATCAGCTTTGCCCAGGCTGTGCTGGGCGCCGAAGTGGAAGTCCCGACACTGGACGGAAAAGTGAAACTCACGATCCCGGAGGGTACCCAGCCCGGAGCGGTCTTCCGGCTCCGCGGGAAGGGCATCCCGTACCTGCGCGGCTCAGGGCGCGGCGATCAGTTCGTCTCGGTGAACATCGCGGTACCGAAGAACCTGAACTCGCACCAGAAGGAAGCACTGCGGGAATACGCAGCGACGATGGGGGAGCAGGATCTCGGAAAAGGCAGCGGGATCTTCGGAAAGAAGAAAAAGTAAAATTCCGCCGGAGACCGGCGGAGCAGAACAGTCACAGCGGAAGGGAGCGCATGCTCCGGACTGCTGTGATTTTTTGCTTGCATTCTAAATCAAGCTGTATTATACTGTGTGCACTTGCCGGCGTGATGGAATGGTAGACGTGACGGACTCAAAATCCGTTGGGCTAATCCCCCGTGTGGGTTCGAGTCCCACCACCGGCACCAGACCAACAAAATCCGAACCATATCTTCCCTATGGGAGACGGGTTCGGATTTTGTGTTTTTTACAGGAATAAAAAATTCTCCAACGGTGCACTCCGCCGGCCAGAGTCCAAACCAAGAGGGCCGCGAAAGAAGAAAACAAAATGATATGGAGGATTTGACTATGAAAAGACTGATTTCCTGCGCCTATCACGATCCTGTCAACTGTGCCGACCTGATCCTCAAGGGCGATATCGAGGACTGTCTGAAGCAGTTCACGGATTACTGCCCGCTGGATGAAAGAGAATAACTTGACATTTCGTTGTAAAAACTATATATTATTTACAACGAAATGGGGTGAGTACATGTCCCGTCCTGATATTCTGAAGCAAGTCAGAACGAGAATTGAACATGCAGCGCCGGGCGATATTTTTATCCCTGCGGATTTCTCCGACCTAGGAGAAGCACGCAAAATTGCCATGTGTTTGAGTCGCCTTCTTGAAGAAGGAACGCTTGAAAAAGTGAAGCGCGGCGTTTACATGAAGCCACGCTTCAGTCAGTTGTTGAACCGGCCCGTCCCCCCGAGGGAGGACGCTGTTGCAAAGGCGATCGCGAGAAACTATGGCTGGACCATCGTCCCCTGCGGCGATACGGCGCTGAATATGCTGGGGCTGTCTACACAGATTCCCGCTGTTTGGCTTTATGTCAGTGATGGCCCATATAAGACTTATGAGACGGACGGGATCCGATTTCAATTCAAGCATACCGACCGAAAAAATGAACTCAACAGCGTGTCGGAACCCACGGCGCTTTTGATTCAGGCTCTTCGCGCGCTTGGCAGGGACAGCATTGATTCTCAAACCATTTTTTTTCTTTCCCGAAAATTAAGCGCAACAGAAAAAAGGCAAATTTTGCAGGAGAGCCGCTATATCACGGCGTGGATCTATGAGGCGATCAAGGCAATTTGCGGAGGTGTAGAATCATGAAGCGTGTTGCCAATTTGAGTAGATCAGAGCGCGAGGAACTGTTCCTCGTTACGGCCAGGGAAAAGCGACTGCCAGAGGCAGTGATCGAAAAAGACTTTTGGGTGTGCTGGACGCTGGACTATCTGTTCCACGATTCGCCGTGGAAAAAGCATCTCGCCTTCAAGGGCGGCACCAGCCTGTCCAAATGCTTCGATTTGATCCGCCGTTTTTCGGAAGACATCGACCTGATCCTGGATTGGCGGCTGGTCGGCTGTGAAAAGGATGAACCTTGGGCAGAGCGCAGCAGAAACCAGCAGGACAAATACAACAAGGCCGTCAACGCCCGGACGGAGACTTTCCTTGCGGAAGATTTCGTACCAAATCTGGAGGCAGACTTTCACAAGCGGCTTACAGATGATTTTCAGATCACCATTGACGCGACCGATTCGCAGACGGTTTGCTTTGCATACCCTCGTCTGTTCTCCGAGGGCGCTATTCTTCCGATCATCCGGCTGGAGATCGGGGCTCTGGCTGCATGGACACCGACGCAGGAAGCCACGATCACACCTTTCGCTGCCGAGCAGTATCCGCAGGTGTTTGAGCAGCCCGGCATCACACTCCGCACCGTATCGCCGGAGCGCACGTTCTGGGAAAAGGTCACCATCCTCCATAAGGAGGCTTTCCGGACTAATGGCAAGATCCCGCCTCGCTACTCGCGGCATTACTACGACCTGTGGTGCATGGCACAGAGCCCGGTGAAAGAGGCCGCATTCCAAGACCTGGAGCTGCTCCGGCAGGTGGTGGCCTTCAAAGATCGCTTTTATCCCGCCGCCTCCGCTCACTATGAACTGGCCAAGCCCGGCACCATGCGCCTCATGCCGCCGGAGGAATGCCTCCCCGCCCTCCGCACCGACTACGAGCACATGAAGAATATGATCTTCGGGGAGAAACCGGAGTTTGATAGCATGCTACTTTCTATTAAAACGATTGAGTTTTTGCTTAACAATTTGCCTAGCAGTTGCTGAGCATTTTCAGGAGGTCCGTTTCATTTTGCCCGGAAAAGCCTTGAAAACAGGCAATTTTCAGCGAATAGCGGGTGCATCAGGCATATCCGAATATGCTGTCAGATCAGGAAGCTCCGCGTCACCCAGTGCGCGCGCCGCGTTTGTATAGCGGCAATTCTCCGCAGCAAAGGTATAGCCCTGTGCTCCGCTGAAATAGCCGACGATACCACCGAAACGGTTGCGGAAAACCGGGGTTCCGTCTATGTTGTACGTATAAGCGCTCTCCTCCGGAGCCTCAAAGCGAACAGAGCTGCTGCAGTCAAGGAAGCGGATGTTTGCGTCGTGATTGTTGATCGCTTCGGCAGACTTTTTGTCACCGGTGGTGCTCAGAAACAGCCCCGTGCCGATCCGGCCGACGATGCCACCGGCCATTCGTGTAAATTCCATTCTGCCCGTTTCCATTTCTATCGTGTCATTGTCTGCCGGGATGTCCTCAAAACGAATGCATCCGTCGGCGCTGCAGCCGCGTATGACTGTTGATGCATAAGGGATTCCGAGGTTTGCGGCGATTCCCCCGGCAAACGCATTGAAATGGTTACAATAGATGTCCGCAGAATGCTGGTTATTCTCCAGCGTCAGATTGATTTTTTCGCACGTCACACGATCCAGCGGACAGACGAAAACTCCGATCACGCCGGCGCCGCAATTATCTGTCGACACATTTCCCGTGTTGCTGCAGTTGACAACTGCGATGTCAAGAGAGGGATGTGTGTCCAGATACAGCCCCGAAACTTCGTTATCCGCGATGATTCCTCCCGCATACAGGCTCGCCGTCAGCTCTCCGCTGTTGCTGCAGTCCGTAACGGAGAGAGAACCGTAATGATAGTAGACAGAAGCAAGGATCCCTGACACCGTCATGCCAGTGAGATCGGCATGGTTCTCACAGCCTGAACATGCTACCGGACCCAACACAGTCGTCAGACCGGCAATGCCTCCGGTCTGTTTACCGGAAATGATTGTTCCGCTGTTTTGGCAGTCCGCGATCCGAAGGGAATATTTGCTGTGGTGGTTCGTGACATCCCCCGCAATGCCGCCCGCTGCGTCAGCCTTTGTCCGGACGCTTCCCTCATTGACACAGTGGCTGACCTCGCAGACAGTGTCTTCCAATGCTCCGCCTCCGGCGTTAAGGAACATGCTGCCCACGATGCCGCCGGCCTCACGGCCGCCGTCGATTTCGCCCACATTCGAGCAGGCTGTTATGACGCCGCCAAAGTGTCCGCCGGCGATTCCGCCGATGGAACTGCTGCCATCAGGCGCTGTTACCATTCCCTCGTTCCTGCAGTCGGCAATCTCCCCGCTGTTGTAGCCGACGATGCCGCCGAGGTACGTATTTCCGTTATCCTGAAGCTCACGGATACTGCCCAGAAAATGGCAGTTGCTGACCAAACCGCTATTGTAGCCGACCAGACCGCCGCTCTTCCCATTGCGGCAAATAAGCACCGCATCCACCGTGCAGTTTTCAATCAGAGCGCCTTCAAGAGCATTATCGCCTGCAATACCGCCCAGAGGGGCGATTGATCCGGAAATGATAAGGCAGGAATGGGTGAGGGAGAGATTTCGAATCGTCCCCTGATTCTCTCCAAACAGGCCGTAGGCCTCTCCATAGTGTGCGTTGGAATCACTGACATCAGCGGAGAGATACAGACCGCTTATGCTGTGCTGATTCCCGTCGAACGTTCCCTTGAACGCACTCTTTACGCCTATGGGAACCCAATTATATTCCGGTGCGGCTTGAGCCATATCCTGATTTGCAGACAGTTCATTGAGGACAATATCTGCTGTCAGAATATAGTGGGCTTGCTGATAGTCCATGCGCTCGGAACTGTATTCGCCGTTGATGAGTTCGACCAAATAGGCAAGCTCGGCGGCAGTAGAGATCTGATACGGGTGCTCCTTCGTTCCGTCACCGCCCTCAAAACCTTCAGCCGGAGCAATATACTTCTGATTCCCCGCCGATTCAGCCACCTGAACGCCGTCACCGGGCGTCTCCGCAGAAGCTGACGGATGACTGCTCTGCCCGAATCCGGCAAGAGACAGAATGATAGCTGCAAGCAATACGATCACAGACAGTTTTTTTATTCTTTTCATTTGAGAAGCTCCTTCCGGTCACAGTCTCTTTAAACATTGATTCCTACAGGCCAACAGAAACAAAACCGCTTAGGATTTGTCACAAAATTAATTAATCATATTGTAACGAAAAGAGTGGATTATTTTGTGACAATATGATATACTATCAGCAGATCATTCATAGGAGGATCTGCTGATGGTAGTCAATGCGGAAACCGAGCGTGTAATACG
>JAILFJ010000076.1 GCA_024697625.1 Oscillospiraceae bacterium | reverse complement strand
CGGACTGGTATCAGGGCCTATTTCAAGCCTATCCGACCCAACCAGCGGCAGCTCCGAATTCGAGGGTTCGCCTAAACTCGTTCTGAACTTTTTAGACTATTTTAATTTTCAGTTACATGTGATTTTTACGAAAACTCAAATCAGCAGTGCGGTGCATAAAGGATAAAGATGCCCTCTTGCAGCACTTGCGAAACCATCCCGGATCATGATAGAATGAGCTCAATCTGAAACAAGGAGTGTGCTCACATGAGTAAAATCAATGACTTTCTGACGGACGCCGGCATGTTCTTCCTCGCTACCGTTGACGGGGATCAGCCGAAGCTGAGACCTCTGGGGCTGCATCTCGAGATGGACGGAAAGGTGCTGTTCGGCATCGGTGATTTCAAGGATGTTTACAGACAGCTTGCCGTGAATCCGAAAACAGAGATTGTCGCCTGCAAACCGGATGGACATTGGCTGCGCTACACCGGGAAAGCCGTGTTTGAGACGGATCCGAAATATGCCGAAGCTGCGCTTGCGGCCATGCCCAGCCTGAAGAATGTCTACAATGATGAGACCGGATACCGGATGATGATGTTCCATCTCGAAGACGCGACTGCCGTTCACATCCCCATGATGGGCAAGGGCGAGAGTATGCTGGAGTGAGATTTTCCGGAAGAGAAGGAAGGAGTTGCCCCTCATAGATGAAAAGCATAACCAGTGTTTATAAAATCGGCAACGGGCCTTCAAGCTCTCACACTGTCGGACCCTATCATGCGGCCCAGACCTTCGGCAGCCGTTATCCGGACGCTGACTCTTACGAGGTGACCCTGTTTGGCTCACTGGCTTTTACCGGAGAGGGTCACGGGACCGAAAAGGCGATACGGGAAGGACTGCCAGGAGCAAAAATCCTTTTTGACCGCGAGACAAGGGAACAGGACCTCCCTCATCCGAACACCATGCTGTTCAAGGCATTTCGGAGCGGAAAAAAAATCGCCGCTACGCGGATCTTCAGTATCGGCGGCGGATCGATCCGGATCGAGTTTGAGTCCTCGGAGGAGGACAGGGAGGTCTATCCCCAGCAGAGCTTCTCGGAGATCCTTGCTCTTTGCAATCAGGAGAACATCAGCATCCTCCAGCTGATCTACATTCTGGAAGGATACACCCTGCGGGAATATCTGAAGAAGATCTGGCAGGCTATGCAGGAAGAGGTGGAACGGGGGCTGAAGGCGGAAGGGATTCTCCCGGGAGGTCTGAATCTGACAAGAAAGGCGAAGTATCTTTATAACAAGCGCTGTTACAACGAGAGTGCAGACGTCACGATGAACCGCCTGATCGCGGCATACGCTTACGCAGCCAGCGAGGAGAACGCCGCCGAGAACGTCGTGGTGACGGCACCGACCTGCGGCAGCTGCGGTGTGCTGCCGTCCATTCTGTATTACATGAACAGGGAGCGGGGATTTCCTGAGGAGGAGATCCTGGATGCGCTCGCTGTTGCAGGTCTGGTTGGGAACGTCATCCGCACAAATGCCAGCATCTCCGGGGCGGAGTGCGGCTGTCAGGCCGAGATCGGCAGCGCCTGCTCCATGGCCGCAGCCGCGGTCGCACAGCTCTATGGCTTGAGCATTGACCAGATTGAGTATGCTGCAGAGATCGCCATGGAGCACAACCTCGGCCTCACCTGTGACCCCGTGGGCGGACTCGTTCAGATTCCCTGTATCGAACGCAACGCCGTCGCCGCCATGCGCGCCCTGAGTGCCGTCAATCTGTCCCGTTTTCTCTACGCTACCAGGAAGATTTCCTTCGACGAGGTCGTGGCGACCATGTACCGGACCGGCCTTGATCTCAGCGAGAAGTACCGGGAGACTTCGCACGGCGGCCTCGCCCAGATCTACCGGGAGACGCAGAAGGGCATCGCTGATCTGCAGAACAGACAGAACATGTAACTGCGCTCCGAATCCCTCCGGCATTCCCCGGGCACGGTAAAACAGAAGCGACGGACCAGGCAGCCTGATGCATTGTCATCAGGTCACCTGGTCCGCCGCTTTTTCCGTCCGCTTTGGCGTAACCGTTTATCCGGACGGTGCAGTCGTTGACGGTTTCTTACTGTTCCGGTTCCTCCGGTTCCGCAGCGCACAGACTCCGGGCTTCCTCCAGCTTGCTCTCGGGAACATAGATATCCGTTCCCTGACCGCTCATCCCAAGAACCACCTTGCCGAAGCTGCCGTTGCCCGGGTAGTCCCTGAGACAGGGAATTCCGTACGCCTCCAGCATATTGATTCTGAGCTCATCGCTGAGATCCAGCGCCTTGCAGTTGCAGAGGAATACCGCTTTTTCAGGCTCTCCGGACAGAGTTTTTGGCCAGCGCACCAGCAGATCCGAAGGCAGGCTTTTCTCCCATGTAAGATCCATTTTTATCTCCTTTGCTTGATTGACTCTATTGTGAGATCGGCGACCGTTTTCCGTCACGGCCTGCCGGACTTCATAGCCGGTATCTGACATTCTGCCGGTTCCCGGCTCACTGTGCCGGAAGACCGGTCACTTCTGCCAGAACTCGGTGCCGGAGATCCCGCAGTCCTTTGCGCAGAAGGTTGGCTCCCTTCCTGCGCGGCGCTGGGCTTCGTAATCCTTCAGCGCGCTGACTGCAGGTTTGGCGAGAAGGAGAATGACGGGGACGTTGATAATGACCATCAGGGCCTGAAGCAGGTCGGCGGTATCCCATGCGAAGCCTGCCGATATGACCGCACCGAGAAAAACCAGCGCCGTTGCGCAGAGACGGAAGACCAGCATAAAGGTCTTTCCCGGTTCACGCTTCAGTATAAAGCGAAGGCAGCCTTCTGTATAATAGTAGTTGCCCAGCAGCGTGGTAAAAGCAAAGAGGCTCACGGCGGCAGCGATGAAGATCGGACCGAACTGCCCGAGCACGGCCTGCACAGAGCGCTGCACATAAGCGGCTCCGGCGAGATCCGAGGCGGGTTCCACGCCGGAAAAGAGGCACAGAAACGCGGTGGCCGAACAGATCAGAAGCGTGTCGATGAATACCGAAAGCATCTGGACAAGACCCTGCTTCACAGGATGCGAAACATCCGCCGCAGCCGCAGCGTTGGGAGCCGAGCCCATACCGGCTTCGTTGGAGTAGAGGCCTCGCTTGATCCCCCACATGATGCAGGAACCGGTGAAACCTCCGAAAACAGCTTTGAAATCAAAGGCTGAGCGGAAGATCATGCCGAAAACCTGCGGCAGGCTCGTAATATGCAGGATGATAACAACCAAAGAGACCAGAACATACAGGATGCCCATCAGTGGCACCAGAACCTCTGTGACCCGGGTAAGACGCCTGCCGCCGCCGAGGACGCAGATGCCGAAGAGCACCGCGAGGACCGCTCCGACCACAAAGGGTGTCGCCTTGGTATAGAAACTGAAACCGCTGAAGGTATCCTGGGTGTTGTAGGCCGCAAGCATATTGTAGCCGACTGCATAGGTCAGAATCAGCACTACCGAGAAGATAACCCCCAGCCAGCGCTGGCCGAGCGCGTCCTGCATATAATAGGAAGGACCGCCGTAACTGCTTCCGTCGCTGTCGCGCTTCTTGTAGATCTGGGCCAGCGTGGATTCCACAAAGGCGGAAGCTCCGCCGAGAATCGCCGTTATCCACATCCAGAAGATCGCCCCCGGACCGCCGAGGCACAGCGCAGTGGAGACGCCCATGATGTTGCCGGTGCCGACACGGGAGGCCGTCGAGACCATCAGTGCTCCGAAGGAAGAGGTTGCCCCGAGGTTCACGGGCTTTTCCGAAACGACGCGGATGGATTCCCTGAAAAGCCGGAACTGCGGCAGCCCGGTCCGGATTGTAAAGTAGATCCCTGCGAAGACGAGCAGCAGGGGAACGATATACGGCTGATAAAGCACACCGCTGATGGCGTTGACAGCAGAGTCAATGGCCTGTATCATATCGGAACACCTCCTGACAGAATACCAATACTATAACGGATTCCAGCCGCGTATGCAAGACCTCTCCTCTGTCAAAGAAGAAAAAAACCTCAGAAGCGAAAGCAAGATGGGGTGAAAGCAACCCCTATGAAGAAAAAGTCTCCACACCTGATACCTTATCTGAGAGAAGACGGCACAAAGCCTCCGCTGAATATAAGGATGCCTCCAGGACTGTGTCAGTACCCGGAGGCATTCTTCGTATTGACAGCAAATCTCAGGCAGCAGCCTCCAGCGTGGTCACGACCGCGCCTTTGTCCGTGAGGAGATCAATCTTGCCGTCGGAGGCCTTCGCCGTCAGGGACGGCTGGTCGGCAAACGCTTCCAGCAGGTCTTTTGTGTCTGCCTCATAGCTGTTTCCGTTGACCAGAAAGACGAGGGTCTTCATCCCGCCGTGTTCCAAACCCTTCAGCGTGTGGGTCAGCAATGTAAAGGCACTGCTGCCGTTTCCGAGGTCGAATGTCCCTGTATCGCCGCTCAATTTCAGATGGGGCCCGTTCAGAACCGCGACGGTGCGTTCCATCCAGTGGTCAGAGGGGTCCCACGGAAAACAGGCAAATGCTGTTGAGGACAGTGAGACCGTCAGAAGGACGGCCAGCAGAATCGAAATGAGTTTCTTCATGCTCTTTGCTTCCTTTCTGTAGTTAAGTTGTCTTTGGTTACAATGTTGCAGTATGAGAGTTTCTCAGAATTCTCTGCATCCAAGTATATATTAAATATACCACAATTAACAGAATCGTCAAGCTGTTTTATTGATACAGACTCAGGAAGCAGGTAAGTAAAAGAGCAGTCAGCCCAAGCTTTCACCCCGGTCAGCCGGCAGTCAGGACACAGGTACCGTCACTGATCTGCAGAGCGGTCCCTTCCGACAGTGTGATCCGGGCACTGTCCCCGACCCCCAGTTCAAACGATTTCAGAACGGTGCCGTAATCTCCGATAATCTCAACCTGTGCGTTGATGAGGTCTCCCATCATACCGCCAAGGGAACTCATCATTCCGCCCAGTTCATCGCCGAACAGACCGCCGAGGGAGGAATAGACATCACCGTAGGTATCCCCAAAGGTTTCCGTACACTTGATGATGTAACTGCCGGGAAGGATATCCTGCCCGATGACGAACTTGCCCTCTTTCAGTGTGATTTCCTGAGCCAGGGGCAGTCCGCGCCGGATCATCTCCTCTCTAACCGACTCATACAGCTGCTTCAGTTGAGCATCGCTGTACTTGGAGAGGGAGTTGTCCGCACAGGCACAGGTCATCACGGACAGGAACATGAGCAGAACTAGGACAATAGAGAGAAAGCGCTTCATAGTCAGATCCTCCTTTTGATATTTATGACAGGTTCAGTATATCAGAAAGAGAGACTCTTATTTCCCCCCGACGAAGGGGTAAATATGTCCTTCCGGCTCATTTCACAGCTTATAAAAAAACTGCGCCTGACCGCAGAATCAGTCAAAACTGCGATCAGGCGTAGCATATTGCATCTTGTTCCCCGGGAAGGTGAGATCAGGCCACCCTGATCCTCCTGGCGATATATTCTGAGCTGCGTTTGCTCTCGTATCTGTATCTGGCTTCGATACGATCCCTCAGATCTTCCCCCTCCGTCGGTTCATGCATCGCTCTCTCCACGGCGGCTTTCCAATAGATCTGTCCGCATTCGGGGCACAGCATGGAGCCGTCACGGCGAAGGTGTTTCTTTTCGAGTCTTGTATTGCAGAGCTTGCAGGTGATCATAGTATCCTCCGCGCCGTCAGCAGCGCTCTAATTTCTGAAATCATGCCTTGTCCGTCTTCTGAACGTGTCTGTGATTATACCATATCTTGTGGCTTCAGGCAATTGACATAGTGTCCAAATCTACAAGATATAGAATTTACGCCAGTTTGGGTCCTGTCAGCTGCTTCATAGATGCCGTAACCCTTCGCAGGGCGATGAAACTTTTGTGAAACATTCCGATATTGACAAACACCCACAGATGCACACCAACCACGGGAAACAATGCCACCTGCGTATATGCATGCAGACTTTCTGAAATCATGACACGGAGGTGAAAAAAGGACCGCCGAAGCGATCCCTTTTTCTTTATTTTCCCTCGCGGTGAGAGAAGCTCTCGTAATACTCCTTCAGCATTGTCCGCGCCTTCTTTCTGTAGTGTGTTCATTGCATCCGCAGCCGGACCGGTCATTTCCCCTCACGGTGAGAGAAGCTCTCATAGAACTCTTTCAGCATTTTCAGCGCCTTCTTTCTCTGTGTTTTTTATCCTGTTCCCTCAGGACGATTGTATGATAGCACAGAGAAAGAGAAAAATGAAATACATATATTATCCGCATGATAATACAAAAAATATATCATTCCTCCGCTCAGGCCCAGCGCAGTATTTTAAACCGGGCAGTCAGGCAGATCTGAAGTTCCCGGTGTTTCGGATAGCAGTCCCGGTTGACGAACGGTGGCCTCAAGAGTATAATCGGGAAGCTATTTCTGAAATACCGGGACTGCGGGGATAGGAAGATGAATCAGAAAGACCTGAGAGAAATCAGACGCCGGGTTCGGCCCGATCACAACAGCGTCCGCACCATTTACGGCTGTTTTGTCAACGGCGGGAAGCAGATCATCGCCGACTTTGAAGAGTCTGTGGGGCTTCTGTCGGAGGAGGAGTCGGAGAAGTATTTTTCTCTGATCCGCAAAACCCTGTCCGGCAGCCTTGGCAGGACGCTGCGGGACATCTCTTTTGCCAGCCGTCAGGTGATGGACAGCGAGGAACACCAGCTGCTCAGTGCCTTAAGGCGGACAGAGCTGAAGGATCCGGAACTCAGAAGGTCCTTCTACGACAGCGTGATCTCCAGCATCGACATGGGCGATGAAAACTACGCGATTCTCATGATCTATGACGCTTACGATGTGCCCCACCGCAACGAAGACGAGGGGGAGGATTCCGGCGGAGATGTCTACCGCTATCTGCTGGCCTGTGTCTGCCCGGTGAAAACCGGAAAAGCGGAGCTCGGCTATGATGCCGCATCACAGTCCTTTCATACCGCCGCCTTGGGGCAGGTCCTCACCGCTCCGACTCTGGGTTTTCTGTTCCCCGGCTTTGAGGAGCGGAGCACAAACCTCTACGGAGCCCTGTTCTATTCCAGGGATGTGAACGACCCGCACGATGATTTCATCGACGCTGTCTTCAAAACGCCCGTGCCGATGCCCGCAGGAGAGCAGAAAGAGAAGTTCCAGGAGATGATCAGCGCCTCACTGGGGGAGAAGAACAGTTTTGATGTGGTCCAGGGCATTCATGAGCAGCTCAGCGAAAGGATCGTTCTCTATAAAGAGAGCAGGGATCCCGAGCCCATGACGATGACCGCCGACGAGATGGCTGAAATCATGGAAAACAGCGGTGCAAGCGGCAGACAGATCGAACACTTCCGTTCCTCCTGCAGGGAGATGTTCGGAGAGGACGGGACATTCAGTCCCGGAAATCTCACAGATCCGAAAAAAATGGTGATCGAGACCCCCGAAATCAAAATAACCGTGGATCCTCAGTACAGCCATCTGATCAGGACAGAAGTGATAGACGGAAGAAAATTCATCCTGATTGCCGCTGACAGCGGTGTTGAGATCAACGGAATCGGCGTCGATATAGAATAAGAGAAAGCCGGAAAGCTTTCGGGACATTTCCCGTGCAGCTTTCCGGCTTCTCTGTATACAGGGTGTTTGAAACCGCTTCCGTGCGATGCGGCCGTTCGATCAGAACAGCAGCGTCTGCTGGGTCTTCAGGCCTGTCGCACCGGTGGCGCCGAAATCCGTGAGGCTCTCGGCATCCGGATACTTCTCCTGAACCGCGGCAAGGAGCGCGTTCTGAAGTTCTTCACTGACAAACTGGCGGGCGTAGCCGCTGTCAAAGGCATTCAGGAACCAGGGAGAGGTCACAACAATGCGGCTCGGTACGATCTGGTAGAAGTTCATCGGAGAATCGCAGAGGTAGGCATACAGCTCCTCATCGCTCATCACGGCGTATCTGGCCGTATTGCTCAGCGTGGCGAAATACTCGCGGGCCTTCTCCACAAAAACGGGAATCTCTTCCTCATCCAGCTCGGCAAAGCGGATATTGCGGTACGTGCCTGTGAACTCGACACCGTAGCTCATGAAGTAGGTGGGAAGAATCGGCAATTCCTCAGAGCAGATGTCTCCCTCCCGGATCTGACGGGTCCAGTAGAGGTCGACTTTCGGGTTGACCATCATGTTGTTGAGCTTTGCGGTGTTCGTCTCACTGGATCCGAAGAGCGACATGTCAGCCGGGTCCAGCACATACTCGACGCTTCCGATGGTCGGAACGTTGTTGTAGGAAGTCGCAATCTGATACATCTCGCGGTAGTTGTTTTCAGCGCCTTTCAGGTACTCAAGAATCAGCTCTTTCTTCAGCTCGTCGGAAAGATCGATATCGCCGAAGTTAATCCCTCCGACGCCGGATTCCGTGGCGGAAGTGACCGCATCAACACCGACCTGCATATCGTAGTCCTCTGCCTTGACATAGCCGTTGGCAACGGCCCAGGCGTCCAGATCGATCTCATCGGCGGGGGCAGCTTCGTCCGCGAAAGCGGCGGCGGTGCAGCTCAGTATCAGCACCAGGGTGATAAGAAGCGCAATGGGTTTTTTCATTTTTCATTTCCTCCTTAAAGTGTCCTGTATTCAGGCGGCTTTATTCTATCACATCTGTCACATCCGGTCAAACGAAAACTGACATCGGAGACCGGCCATCAGACCATGCCGGGAGCCGCCCTCTGCGCGGACGCAGAACGACGGGCTCCGCCGCCTGATCGTCGGACCGGGCGGCGGAGCCTGCAGCAGTTTTCTTCTGAGTCTCAGAACAGCAGCGCACTTGCAATGCCGAAATAGACCAGCAGAGAGAGTGCATCCACAATGGTCGTGATAAACGGGCTGGCCATCACAGCCGGATCGAAGCCTGCCCTCTTTGCGGCCATCGGCAGGGTGCATCCGACCAGCTTCGCAATCAGCACCGTAACCGCCATCGTGAAGCACACGACAAATGCCGTCAGCGTACTGATATCCGCATTTCCGAGCATCATCCGGTCAACCAGCATGATCTTCAGGAAGCAGAGCGATGCCAGCGCAAGTCCGCAGAGCACCGCCGTTTTGACTTCCTTCCAGATCACTCTCGGCGCATCCGAGAATTCCAGCTCTCCCAGGCTCAGCGCACGGATAATCGTAACGGACGCCTGAGACCCGGAGTTGCCCCCGGTATCCATCAGCATCGGGATAAAGGCGGTGAGCACAACCTGCGCAGCCAGCGCGCTCTCAAAGCCGGTAATGATCATGCCGGTAAAGGTCGCGGACACCATGAGGAGGGCAAGCCAGGGGATGCGGTGCAGAAACAGATCCCAGGAGCTGGAGCGCAGGTAGGTCTTGTCGGAGGGAAGCATACCGGCCATCTTCTCGATGTCTTCGGTCGTCTCCTCCACCAGAACGTCGATCGCATCGTCGAAGGTGACGATACCGACCATTCTCCCGTCCTGATCCAGAACCGGCAGTGCGATAAAGTTGTACTTTGACAGCATCTGCGCCACGGTTTCCTGGTCGGTCAGCGTATTGACCGAGATCACATGCTCATCCATGATCTGTGAAACCGGCCTGGCGTCATCGTCGCTCAGAAGCAGGTCCTTCACCGAGACCGTACCCAGCAGATTTCGCTCGGATGTGACATAGCAGGTGTAGATGGTCTCCTTGTCCACACCTGTTGTCCGGATGCGGTTCAGCGCCTCCGCCACCGTCATGCCCGGGCGCAGAGAGACGTACTCTGTGGTCATGATGGAGCCCGCCGAATTCTCCGGATACTGAAGAACCGCGTTGATCTCCTTCCGCATCTGCGGGTCAGCCTGCGCCAGAATGCGCTTGACCACATTGGCGGGCATCTCTTCGACCAGATCAACGGCGTCGTCCACATACAGCTCGTTGACGACCTCGCGCAGCTCTGTGTCAGAGAATCCCCGGATCAGCAGCTCCTGCCACTCCGGCTCCAGCTCGGCAAAGCTCTCCGCCGCCAGCTCCTTGGGGAGCAGGCGAAACAGCAGCGGCACCCGCTCCTCATCCTGCTCTTCAAAAACGGCTGAGATGTCCGCCGGCTCCAGCGTAACCAAAATGTCCTTCAAAGTCTGATACTTCTTTTCGTCGAGAAGCTTGCGGATGGTCTTCTCCAGTGTGACATTGCGTGTTGTCATCGGGTTGCCTCCTTTGTTGGATTTCGTCCAGGCAAGGAAGTCCGACACGCAGGCAGAAGCTCAGGTATGTACTTGTTTCAGCAGAAACGCCTGTAACGGTGTTTCTGCTTCCAACTTCGGCCTGCCGAGCTGCCGGTACTACTTCCACCGTCCATGACGTTTCCTCCTTCTTTTTTTGTATTTGCCGGCAGCGTGTGATCGGGCCGGCGGCGTCATCATTATACTATACGGCAGATAGTCTGTAAAGGAAAAAACTGCAGGGAGCCGGTACTTGCGGAAATATGCGCTGCCGTGATAGAATGAGGATATTCCAGAACAGGGGGCGTGATCACATGAATAAAACCAAGGGTTTCGTGATGGACTATCAGCAGGTAAAAGCCCGCGTCGACAGGGAAGACAAAGAACTGAAAAAGATCGTGATCGAAACCGGAATCGGTATGCTGGCTGCATTCCTTGCGGCCATATTCCTGTGCCGGTAAACCCCGGTACTGCGAAACAGACAGAAAAGGAGAAACACGATGAAGAAACTGATCAGCTGCATTCTTATTCTGATCATGCTGTGGACCCCTGTCACAGCCCTTGCCGAGTCCTCGGGCTGGGACATGTCCGCAGCGACGGAGATCACGGAGGAAGTCCGGACGCTTTTTGACAAAGCAGCGGCGGGCCTTATGGGCGTCAGCTATGTCCCTGTCGCCGTCCTGGGCGTTCAGGACGGCACGTACTGCATCCTCTGCAAGGCGACCGTGGTCTACCCCGGTGCAGAGCCCAAAAATGTACTGATGTACGTGAATGACGACGGAGTTCAGAACATCTATGAGCTCTGGATCGACCGGCACTCCGCAAAAGAGAATCCTCCTGAGGCTGCCGCAGACACCCCGGAGGACACTGCGGTCCCCGAAGATGCCGCAGCCGAACCGGAAGCCGGAGCAGACATCCAGTATGTCATGTATCTCGGCACAAATGACATGGACACCAACAGGCCGGTGTTTACACAGGCAGAAGCCCGCGAGAAGGCGCAGGAAATCCTGGTCCGGCATTTTGGCGGCTACACGATGCAGGAGGCAAACGGCGGCTGGATTGACAACGGCGTTCTGTATCAGGAATACACCCTGGTGATTTATCTGAGCGATACCACCGAAGCTGCCGTCCACGCCGCAGCGGATGAGCTGATTGAAACCTTCCGCCAGAGCTCCATCCTGATTCAGTCCAATCCAACGCGAACGGAGTTCTACGGGGCATCGTGAAGCGCCGGAATGCGGAAGCGCCTCTCCGGTCCGTCCCCGGTCAGCCCAGTTCCATAAAGCAAAGACCGGCCCTGCGGAGTCTCTGAGGCGCTTTTCTCTCCCCGATAAAACACAGTTTTTCTTCCGCGGCCGTCTCCTCGGACAGGCAGCAGTAGCCGCCGTCGGAGGAAACAATACAGACCCTGTCATACTTGGGTGAGCGCATGAAATGGCGGGCATCCTCCTGAATCTTCCGATCAATTTTGTCCTTTTCCGGCGTTCCGTCCAGGGGGATATCCGTGTACCTTCCCTCCCGTGACTTCTCCGCCCACGGGCGGGTTGCGGGATCGTTCCGGAGATGGTACACCCTCCGTTTTGTTACGCTTCCGAGCCTGCGCGCCAGCCGTTCAATATCGTCCGCCCGGTTGTGACCGATATTTTCTCCGTCGATGAGGAGAATTGTTCTGTTTTTCATGGATAAGGCTCCTTTCTCATTATAAAAAAACAGGGACATCCGATCTGACAGGTGATCCTGTCAAATTCGATGTCCCTGAAGTCTATCCCTTCAGTTACACGAACAGGCGTCTTTCGAGTCTTAGAGCTTCTGAGGACGCCGTATTCTCATGATAAGGAATACTCGCATCGGCTTTCATATGCCTTGCTTTATGCCAGAATCATAGCACAGCAGCATGCCTTTTTCAAGCAGAATTTCCCACAGGGATTTCTGCAGGCCAGGGAGCCTGACATCGGCAAACCCGGTCCGATGCAAAAAAAGCGACTTGTATTTCTTTGTATGTTGCAATCCTCCCGGCATTGCGTTATAGTAAAGAAAAAAGTTAGGAATCTAAATAATTATGATACTCGAATATGAGCTCATGGATCTGTTTCAGAAGCTTATGGTTCTGAACAGCCGAAGTCATACCGTCTACATTCAGCCCGATAATCCCACCCCGCTGACCGATACACAGGCCATCGTGCTGGACTATATCCTGCAGGAGACCCGGACACGCGATGTCTATGCGAAGGATCTGGAAGTCTATTTCGGGATCAAGGCCTCCTCCGTGAACAGCATTGTCAATTATCTGGAGCGGGAAGCCTTTGTCTCCCGGGAGATTCTTCCGGAGGACAACCGGCTCAAGCGCCTTGTCCCGACACAGCGCGCAAGGGAGATCGAAGCATGGCTGCTGGAGACCATCCACTACAGCATCGTGGACGTGTTTGCCGGCTTCACCGAAGAAGAGATGCAGGATCTGAAGAGCCTGATGGAGAAGATGCGGGTGAACCTGCTGAGCATGGCCTGCAGCGGAAAACCGCACTATGCCCGCGATCCGAAAAAAGCCTATACCGCCGCCAGAGGCTGAAGGAAGGATCCGCCCCGTGCCGTCCGCCGATGCACGGGGAAAACCGTAAACCACGCCGAAAACTGCGAAGCGCGGTTTTTTATAGACCATTACTTAGAAATCTAACTATTTGACACAAAAAAGGAGGAATTGATTTGGCACAGTTACCCAGAAGAGAGTTTCTGAAAGCCGGGACGGCCGCCCTGGCGGGAATGACGCTCTCCGCGCTCGGGCTCGGATCCATCACCGGGGCGGCCGAGGGCAGTTCTCCGGAGAAGCAGGTCTTTGTCTATACCTGCCCGGTATGCGGCGAGCAGTTCCCGGACTTTGAGCAGCTCAGGCTCCACTTCTCCGGCATGCACAGGGAACTGGAGATTCCGAAGACCGTCTGTCTGACCATCAACAGCGTGGAGTATGACGTTTTTGTCGAAGATCACTGGACGCTCCGGGAGGCGCTGATCCGCGCGGTCGGCCTGACCGGAAACGCCAAGCAGATGTGCGACCGGGGCGGCTGCGGCTCCTGCACGGTCCTCATCGACGGAAAACCCGCCCTCTCCTGCACGACGCTGGCGGTGGAGTGCGAGGGAAAGCAGATCGAGACCAGCGAGGGCATCGCGGCAGATCCGACCTACCGGCCGCTGCTGGAAGCCTACGTCCGCAACGACACCGCCCAGTGCGGCTACTGCACCCCGGCCCAGTTCACGGTGGCCAAGTATATCCTGAACAAGTATGACCTGAATCCGACAGAGGACCAGATCCGTCTGGAGCTGTCGGGGAACATCTGCCGCTGCGGAACCTATGCGAGACACGTGAAGGCGATCATGGAGGCAGCGGAAGAAATGAGAGGAGGGAAATAATCATGCCCGGAATGGCAGAATGGATACACGAAGGGACCAATGACGAGCGCGAGGAATTCAAAGTCGTCGGCACCTGGAACCATCCCGGACGTCAGTCCTGGGATATGACCAGCGGCGCGGCGAAGTATCCGACGGATCTGTACCGCGAGGGCGAGCTCTACGCCATGTGCCTGCGCAGCCCCTACGGCCATGCGAAGATCAAAAGCCTGGATATCTCCGAGGCCGAGAAGCTCGAGGGCGTCAGACTGATCCTCACCTGGGAGGATGAAGAGATCGCCTCCATGCCGAAATTCGTCCCCTCCTACTTCACCTTCGGACAGAGCCCCCTGCTGGGGAACGAGGCGGAATTTGAAGGCGACGAGGTCGGCTGCGTGGTTGTGGCCGAGACCGAGGAGATCTGCCGGAAGGCCCTGGATTACGTCAGGGTCGAATGGGAGGTATTGCCCTTTATTCTCGACTGCCGCGAGGCGGGCAAGCCCGGCGCGCCCATCCTCCGGCCGGAGATGAACCCGGACAGCAACATGACCGGCAACACCTTCGGCGCTGCGATCAAGTGGGAGAACGGCAACGTCGAAGAGGGCTTCAAGGAGGCCGACTATATCGAGACCATCGAATACGGCAGACCGATGTGGAGCCAGTTCCGCTCCATGCCGGGCTCTTACTATTCGTACTGGGACAATGACCCCTGGGGAAACCCGGACGGCGAGAAGCTCTGCTATGTGACCAACCACGCGCACTTTCCCAGCAACGGCCCGCTGGTCTCGGCCTGGCAGGGGATGGGTCTGCACGAGGACAAAATCCGCGCCCTGACCCCCTACATGGCCTCCCGCTACTGCGACTTTGTCGAGAAGCGCGGTGCACAGCTGGCTCCGGTGCTCTCGAAGCGCCTCGGCGGCGTGCCCGTCCGTATGAACACGACCCGCAGGCAGGCTTTTGACGCTGCGGTCCCCGAGACCTATTTCACCATCCGCATCGGCTTCAAGGAGGACGGCACACTCTGCGCGGTCCACTGCAAGAACGTCCACCAGTCCGGCGCCCGCGGCGGTTACGGCGACAAGACCCACGGCCATCTGGTACTTCCGCCGAACGCCCAGGGCTTCAAGTCCACCTCCTGCCCGAACATCTACTCGGAGATGGAGTACTATGTGACCAACGGCGCCTGCACCACGGCCGACCCCGGCAAGGACGTCTGGGAGCCTGTGAATCTCGCCTTTGCGAAGATCGCGGACACCCTGGGTATGGACATCACCGAGGTCATCATGAAGAACGTGATCATTACCCAGCCCTCTCTGGAGGCCTGCATGGAGGAGGGCAAGAAGGCCTTCCGCTGGGATGAGAAGTGGCATCTGGCCGGCCAGCGCGTGCTGCCGGACGGGCGTCTGCACGGCGTTGCCGCGCGTGCCTGCTGGTCCATGACCTGGGGCATGATCTCCTACAACATCAATCTCCGTCTGAATACCGACGGCAAGGTCTATATGCCCTATTCCGAGGCCCTGATCGGCACCTATTGGCCCGACGCGGTCCAGCTCGTCGTCGCCGAGGAGATGGGCATGAAGCCCGAGGACGTCATCGTCTACTACTCCGCCAACTATCCCAACTGGCAGAAGGGCGACGCCGCCGACCGCGGTTCCACCTGCACCTGGGCAGCCAAGGAGGCGGCCATCCTGCTGAAAAAACGTGTACTGGACGCGGTTTATATGTACGTCGGAGCTGCCACACCCGAGGAAGCGGACATCGTGGACTCGATGCTCACGCTGAAGGCCGATCCGACGGTTCAGGTGCCGCTGGTCTATCTCGGCCAGTTTGCCGAGGGCTTCTGCGGGAAGCCGAATGTCCCCTTCCAGAACGACGTGGTTCGGACCATGAACGTCGACTTCTGCGAGGTCGCGGTGGACCCCGAGACCGGTCTGGTGGAGATTCTGGACTATACCGCCGCCCACGACTTTGGCAAGGTGATCCGCCCCGCCTCCGCCATGGGCCAGCTCGAGATGGCGCTGACCATGGCCTCCGGCCGCGCGCTGCGTGAGGAGATCATCTGGGATGAGAACACCGGCGTCCTGCTCAACGGCAACATGTACGACTACAAGGTTCCGACCGCTCTGGACCAGCCGCCGATGGACAACGTCGCGGTGGAGACCCGCTGTGGCGGCGGCGCCTACGGCTCGACCGGCGTGGCACACGCGCACACCAATGCCGGCCTCGTCGGCTGCGCAATTCAGAACGCCATCGGCGGAGACTTTATCATCATGCAGCCCTATACACCCGACCGCGTGCTGGCCGCACTGGGCAAGATCAGCAAGGAGGATTGAGATGAGACCTTTCAAGCATATTCAGGCTTCTTCTCTGGAGGAAGCGGCGTCCCTCGCCTCCCGTGAGGGCGTCATGGTCATCGCAGGCGGCACCGATCTGCTGGGCACGCTGAAGGACGAGTGCCTCCCCTGGTATCCCAACTACATTGTCGACCTCAAGACAATCCCCGGCCTGGACGAGATCCGCGAGGAGGACGGCGCACTGGTGATCGGGACGCTGGTCAGGCTGCAGGACATCGCCGACAGCGAGCTCGTGCGGACTCATGCCCAGGCGCTCGCGGAGGCCTGCGGCCGCGCAGCCTCTCCCACCATCCGCAACATGGGCACCATCGGCGGCAACATCTGCCAGATGCACCGCTGCTGGTACTTCCGCTGCCCGGACAACCGCTTTGTCTGCGCGCGAAAGGGCGGCAGGGAGTGCTATGCCTACAAGGGCGACAACCGCTATCACTCCATCTTCGGCATCCAGGGCGGCTGCCTCGCGGCGAGCTCGCACGACAGCGCACCGGCGCTGGTCGCGCTGGGGGCCACCGTTGTGACGACGGCCCGCGAGATCCCTGCCGAGGAATTCTTCATGGCCAACGGCTGCAAGTCCCATGTGCTGGAGGACGGAGAGCTGGTAAAGGAGATCCGTGTCCCGAAGACCGCAGCCAGCCGCTTTGAGAAGTTTGCCCTGCGCAAATCCATCGACTTTCCGCTGGTCAACTGCGCCGTGGCCGAGGATGCCGACGGCCGGGTCCGTATCGTGCTCGGCGCCTGCTATCCCTCGCCGAAGCGGATGACGGAAGCGGAGGAGGCCGTCCGCGGCGGCATCGACGAAAAGAGCGCCCAGGCAGCCGGAGATGCTGCCGTAGCCAACGTGATGGTGCTCTCCCGCAATGAATACAAGGTCGAGATCGCCCGCACGCTGGTCAAGCGGACGCTTCTGCGCCTTGTCAGCGAATAAGCCGTGTCCCCGGATATGGAGGGACCGAACGCTGCAGGCTGGCGCGAGGCCTACGCGTCTCTGACGGCATACGCCCGCGGGAGCGAGACCATCCGCCTGAGCCCCACAAGCCTGCGCATCCCCAAAGCCGAGCGGGAGCGCTTCTACGCTCTGGTGGACGGCACGGTCTCGGAGCTGGTCTCCGGCCTCGCCGGAGAGAGGCTCGGAGAGACGGTGACGCTTGCCGGAGAGATTGACGCGCTCCGACAGCGCATTTACACCGCCGGCAACCTCAGGGCCTGGCGGCTGCCGGTCTCGATCGAAAACCTGATCCGCTCGCCGGAGCGCGCGGCATCCGGACCTCTCTTTGATCTGGTGCTGGACGCGCTGCAGAACGGCCGCAGCTGTGAGGAGCTCGAGAACCGCGCCGGGCAGATTCTGCTCCCGTATCTCAGGGATCTGCAGCGCTGTACCTACGAGACCTGGGCCTATCTCAGCATCGTCGAGGCCTGGCATCCGGTCCGGTTCTACGGTGCGGTCACGGCGGACTTCCGTACCCTCACCGTGACCGAGACCGATGAGGTGACGATGGGGTATCAGCAGAGCTCGCCGGACAGGCGCATGCCGGAGGCGGTCTTCGAGACCGCAGCCGGGCAGACTCTTGCCATCAAAACCGAAACCGGCCTGGAGCTGGACTATTACGGCGAGAAGGTCAGCCGGGAGAAGGGCTATTCGTCCGGGGGCAACACGGTGGATGAGCTGGCGCACCGCGTCCTGCTGGTCTACCGTTTCCCGGATCCGCAGTCGGTCGGCTTCCTCGCCGATGCCGAGAAGGGTTTTGTCCGGCCGACGGATCTGACCTGCACCTTCCTCCTGCCGGGCGAGATGGGGAATGAATATCTCTATTCCTCGATCCTGCGGCATCTCAGCACCGTCCGCTCTCTCCGGCCCGTGCAGGTGCTGACCTTCGACCAAAACGGCGATTTTCCGTCCGTCGCGGGTCCGGGTCTCACCCTCCCCCGGTGGGAGCGCACCGTAGTCGGTTACAGCTGGGACAGACTGAAAACCATCGCAGACAAACTGTTCAACAATCAGAATACAGAAGGAGGCACTTATGAAACTCAGCCGTAAGAAGCTGCTGACCCTTTGCCTGACCATCCTGCTGATCGTCTCCGCGGTCGCGGTGATCGGCGTTCAGGCGACAGCGAAGGAAGAGTACGAACCGCTGCCGGTCGGGACGGTCCCCTACGTCGACAACGATACCGCTGTCCGGGGTGACTATACGCCCTATGAGCCGAAGGAAGACGCGGAGACCTTCTCCGGAACCGCCATCGAGGGCAACGAGGAAGAGGAGCTCCAGCAGGAGCGTATCGCCGGCGGTGCGGTCGGCGAGGCCAGATCTCAGCTCGAAGCTCTGCACGGAATCACGGATTATTCCGAGGGCGACTATGTCCCCGTGTACGGGATCGACTGAACGAGAGCAGAGGTCATTCCGGAGCTGAAAACGCTCTCTGAAAAGGAAACCCGTAAAAAAGGCAGATGCGTCCGTACTTCCGCTGCGGACGCGTCTGTCTTTTATTCGGCTCTTGATCAGTCCGTGCCGCCGTGATAGAATGAAGCGGTAAGGAAGGCTCTCCGCTCGGACAGACCGCATGCCGGGGCTGCCCCGGTATCCGCACCCGCGCTCCTGGAGGAAACCATGGATATCCTGCAAATCATCCCGCTGCTCTCTCTGACGGCATATTTTTTCTATATGACGTATTACTATGTGATCCCCATGTTCCGCCTGAAGGTCCTGCTGTTTGCGGCCCATATGAGATATCGCAATGCCGAGATTCTCTTCCGCGACGGCATGATCTCGATGCGGCTCGACATCCGCGGGCAGGAACAGCTCTTTGAGCGGCCCCTGGAAGAGGATCCGCTCTCACGGTTTTTTGCCATGACGGCATGTACCGAGTTCCGGGCGCTGCTCCGGGAGATCCGGAAGGCGCAGAAAACGGCAGACCGGGCGACTGACGAATGATCAGCCTGCCCGGCCCGCCGTTTCTCTATTGTTCTGCTTCTGCCTTCTTCTCTGCGGCGGCCTGTCTTCTGTCCCGGCGCCGTCTGTCCTATCGGTCCGCGTGGAAGCGGGAGAGAAACTCCCTCGTCCGCTCCTGTGTCGGCGCCGTGAAGATCTGCTCCGGAGTCCCCTGTTCGCAGATCACGCCGTCGGCCATATAGACCACCCTGTGCGACACATCTCTCGCAAAGGCCATCTCGTGCGTGACGACCAGCATCGTCATGCCGTCGGCGGCGATCTTCCGCATGACTGCGAGGACCTCGCCCACCATCTCCGGGTCCAGCGCGGAGGTGGGCTCGTCAAACAGCAGCACCTCCGGATTCATCGCCAGCGCTCTCGCGATGGCGACGCGCTGCTTCTGGCCGCCGGAGATCTGGCGGGGCCTGGCGTTGATATACGGCGCCATGCCCACCTTGCCGAGGAAGCTCATGGCCTGTTCCCTTGCCTCCTCCCGGCTCCGGTGCAGCACCTTGACCTGGCCGATCATGCAGTTTTCGAGCACGGTCATGTTGTTGAAAAGATTGAAGGACTGGAACACCATCCCGACCCTGGCCCGGTAGGCCGGCTGGTTGGTGCCCTTTCCCGCCACGTTCCGGCCGTGGAAGAGGATCTCGCCCCGGTCCGGCGTCTCCAGCAGGTTGATGCAGCGCAGCAGGGTGGATTTGCCCGAGCCGGAGGCGCCGATGATGCTGATCACATCGCCGGTGCTGACGGTAAAGTCGATGTCGCGCAGCACCTCCTGCTTACCGAAGCTCTTGGAGAGATGGCGGATCTGGAGAATGGCGTCTTCTTCCATGTCAGGTCTCCTTTCCCGCGGCACTGCCGCTGAATTCCTTGCTCCGCTCGTCAAAGGGCGTCCCCTGCTCCGGATAGCTGTAGGTCCCCGCCGTCATGGTCAGCTGGTCTGTCTGCACCAGCTCGTAGCTGCTGCTGCCGTCCAGCTTTCTCTCTGCCCAGCGCAGCAGGAAGGAGGCCAGCAGCGTCATCGTGAGGTAGCCCGCCATCTCGACGGTGGCAGAAGGAAAGTACAGATAGCTCGCGCCCACCGTGGCCCGGTGCGCCGAGAAGAACTCCGGGAAGCCGATGATGAACATGACCGAGGTGTCCTTGACGTTGATGATGAAGTTGTTGCCGATCTGGGGCATGATGTTGCGCAGCGCCTGCGGCAGGATCACGCTGGTCATGGTCTGGACGTGGGTCATGCCGATGGCCTTGGCCCCCTCCGTCTGGCCGGGATCGATGGAGATGATCCCGCCGCGGACGGATTCGGCCATGTAGGCGCCGGTGTTGATCGAGACCACCACGATCGCCGCCACCCATACCGAGGTGAACTTCACGCTGTTGTTGGTGAAGTAGGGGAGACCGTAGTACAGAAACACCGCCTGCAGCACCATCGGCGTGCCGCGGAAGACCTCAACATAGATCCGGATGATCACACGCAGCAGCCCCAGAAAGAAGCGCTTGACCGGCGGGTCGTTCTTTCCGCAGGGGATGGTGTTCAGCACCCCGCAGAGAAAGCCGATCAGGCAGCCGATGACGGTGCCGACCAGGGCGAGGATCAGGGTGTTCTCCATGCCGCTGATGTAGGCGCTGCCGTATTTGGTCCAAAGCTTTGCGATATCTGCGCCAAGCTGCGCGAATCTGCTCATATATGCGTCGTACTCCTTTTATCTGTTCTGTGAACTGTGAGAGAGACTCTCTGACGAAAGCGGCGGGAGAACCGGGCTGGCTCCCCCGCCGTTTACGGATCATGCTGTGTTTACGGTTTACTCCTCGCTCAGCGGCTGGATCGAGATGGCGTAGGCCATCAGGTCGTTGAAGTCGTCCGGAGTCATCTCGGCCAGGACCGCGTCCACCGCCTCATGGAGGACCGTGTTGCCCTTCATCATCGAGACGCCGATATTCACGTTCTCGGCGCGCTCCTCCTCGGTGAACTGGAAGTCGCCGTCCGTGCCCGAGAAGTCCAGGATCGCGAGATCGGGATAGGCCGCGACGGCGCCCTGGGCCGTGGGCATATCGGTGCAGACAAAATCGACCATGCCGGTCTCCAGCGCCATCAGCATGGCGGGAGCGGTCTCGGCGGCGGTCATGATGTTGGCTCCCCCGATCTGCGGCAGGCAGGTGTCATACCAGATCGTGGCGATCTGGGCCGTGCAGGAGGCGCCGGCCAGGTCCGCCAGGCCAGTGGCGGAGGCATAGGGGCTGTCCGCCTTTGTCAGGCAGACGATGGTGGCATAGAAGTAGGGGCCTGCGAAATCGACCTGCTCGGCGCGCTCGGCGGTCATGGACTGACCGGCGATGACCGCGTCAAAGGTACCGGTCTGGACACCGGGCACCAGCGAATCCCAGTCGGACTGGATGACCTCGAGCTGCCAGCCGTTGGCCTCGCAGATCTTCTGCGCGATCATGACGTCATAGCCGTTGGCGTAGGAGCCGGGCACGTTGGCGATGGGAACCGCTCCGTTTGCGTCGTCGCTCTGGGTCCAGTTGTAGGGCGCGTAGGCGCATTCCATGGCGATAGTGAGGACGCCGTCCTCCACGCCGGAGGGCACGTCCGCGGCAAAGGCGGTGGCGGAGAGCGCGAGGCTCAGGACTGCGATGAGAAGGACTGCGATGCTTCTTCTGATGTGATTCATGATGAATCTCCTTTCCCCTGTCGGGTAAAAAATGAAGCCGAAGCGTTGTGCTTCGACCGCCTTGCTCTTCCTTCGGGAGAAAGAATGTCAGCGCGAACAATAGCACTCCGCATTGCTGCGACAGTCGCCCGGATCTTCTCCAGACGCCCAGCATCCGCCCCCTCAGACCGGCTTCAGCTTCGGCAGGAGCCCCTTCCGCGTATCCTCATCGGTCTCTGAGAACCTCCGACTCGCTACTCATGGCACCCGCGCCTCTATCATTGCTTCGGTTGTGAGAAGACTTTATCACATTAAATCACTGCTGTCAATGCGATAAAACGCACAAATTCTTTCCGTCCTCCGCCGCCCTGTCCTGTATCAAAAGTAGAAAATAATCTCTCCCCGGAGACATCCATTGTCCCCGGGGAGAAATTTTTTATATTGCCGTTCAGGGTCTGAGCTCGAGATAGAGGCTTCGGTACTGTCTTGCGGAATTCTCCCACGAGACGTCCTTCGCCATGTCGCGCAGGACCATCTCGTCCCAGCGCCCGCGGTCGGTGAAGTACAGGGTCTTCGCCCGGTTGATGGCGTCCAGCAGCAGTCCGGACTCGTAACGGTCGAAGGTAAAGCCGTTGCCCTCATCGGTAAACTCGTTATAGGGCTGTACGGTGTCTTTCAGACCGCCGGTCTCGCGGACAATGGGGACCGTGCCGTAGCGCATCGCGATGAGCTGGGTCAGGCCGCATGGCTCGAACAGGGAGGGAACCAGCAGGGCATCCGCGCCGGCGTAGATCTGATGGGCGCGGCCCTCGTCGTACATGATGTTGGAGCACACGCTGCCCTTATACGCGCCCTCGTAATAGCGGAACGAGTCCTCGTATACCCTGTCGCCGGTGCCCAGGACCACCACCTGGGTGTTGCCGTCGATCAGCGAGGGCAGCACCGCATTGACCAGGTCGAGGCCCTTCTGGTCGGTCAGACGCGAGATCAGGCCGATGACGAACTTCCCCTCGTCCTGCTCCAGCCCGAGATTTGCCTGCAGGACTTTTTTGTTTTCCTTCTTCTTCTCGACGGCGTCCTCGTCCCCGTAGACCGCCGGCAGCAGCGTATCCGTGCGGCTGTCCCAGATCTCGGTATCGATGCCGTTGACGATGCCGCGGAGCTTCCAGGAGTGATGGCGCATGTGCGCGTCGAGCTTTTCGCCGTAGAAGGGCGTCTGAATCTCGCCGGCATAGGTCGCGCTGACCGTGGTGATGAGATCCGCATAGGCGAGGCCGGCCTTCAGGAGGTTCGCGTCATCATAGCCCTGCTTCAGCACGTCGATGTTAAACAGATGATCCGGCAGACCGGACCAGTACCGGATGGCCGGGATACTGTAGATCCCCTGGAAGCGGAGGTTGTGGATCGTCAGCATGGTCTTTGCGCCCCCGATCGGCGTGCCGGCGAAGAGGCTCTTCAGATACACCGGGACGAGAGCCGCCTGCCAGTCGTGGCAGTGGATCACATCCGGGATCCAGTTCAGGTAGTTCAGCGCCGCCAGGGCCGCTTTCGAGAAGAAGCAGTACTTGGGAATGTCGTCGACGAGGTTGGTGTAGGGATTGCCGGAGCTGAAGAACTCCTCGTTGTCGATGAAGTCATAGACCACACCGTCCCAGACGTACTCCATGATGCCGACGTAGAACTTCCGCCCGTCGGCGAAGAGATCCATCCAGAACTCCCCGCGGTAGACCATCTTCTCCTGATACTTCTGCGGGATGCACTTGTACCGGGGCACGATGACCTTGACGTCGCAGTTCTGCCTGACCAGGGCCCTCGGCAGGGCGTACATCACGTCGCCCAGGCCGCCGGTCTTCACAAAGGGATAGCACTCGGAGCCGATGAAGGCCACGCTGCGCCGCGGTTCGGGAACTGCCTCCGTCTCAGCAGGCGCCTCCTCTGTGGGCGCTTCGCCCTCCGGTGCCGCTTCTACTGCAGGTGCTTCGGCTTCCGGTGCCGCTTCTTCTGCCGCAGGGGCAGCCTCCGCAGGCACTTCAGCCTCTGTGGCCTCAGCCGACTCAGCAACCACCGCTGCGGCTTCTTCTGCAACCGGCGCCTCTGCCTGCTGTACCGGCGCTGCCGGCGCTTCAGCTGCAGGAACTGCTTTCACTTCAGCTTCAACAACTGCCGGTGCCGCTGCCACTTCAGCCACAGGTTCCGCTGCTTTCTCTGCCTTTGGCTTCTTCGGGGCGGATTTTTTTGTTTTCTTCACAGGGGCTGCGGGCTCGACCGCTGCCGCAGTTTTCTTCGTGCTCTTAACAGTCTTCTTTTTGGGTTCCGCTGTCACTGCCGCTTCCGCTGTCTCCGCAGCTGCGGTTTTCGCAGGATCGGTTTTCTTAGCTGCCATCTTCTTTCTCCTCACATTTTTGTTGTCCGATACTCCGGCCGCCCTCTCTGACCATGATGCCGCAGTATCATCTTCTCACTTTCGGATTATACGGTATTACTTTAGGAAATGCAAGAGAGAACCGGCGCTTTCAGGACTTTTGTTCCCGGAAACTCTCTTTCCGAGGGTAAAAATACAGGGACTGCAGTTGTCCGCAGTCCCTGTACTGTCTATTTTTTATGCTGTTGTCATTTGGGCAGCATCCCGCTTCTCATAAATGAGTTAAGCCAAAACTCACGGAGGAGTTACAGACGCTTTTTCGTTGAACACGAAGATTTCCGGTGCCGGCCAGTCGCCGTAATGAACTTTTACAAACGCTGTATCCGGAATAGCAGCTGTTCCACCCGTGCTGGTACCACCGGTATTTCCGCTTTCTCCGCCGTTATTGCCATTCTCTCCTCCACTGGTGCTGCTATTACTAAGTCCATTAACAAGTCTTGCGATCGGCTTTAATGTATATTTTCCTGCATAATAGTTAACCAGTTCCTTATCATATGCCTTAGAATCAGCTTGGTTTATCTTATTTCCAAAAAACTGATCGTAAGTATCTGCCGATTGATCAAATGCCGTTACCGTGATCGTGGTCCCAGCACTGGGAGCCATATAGGAGATACCTTTTGATTTCCCATTGCTGTCCTTTTCTACGATCTCATTGATAATCTCAAAGAACTGATTATCCCTGCTCTTGTCTCCTACTGAGCCGCTAGCAAGGAACGCAAAAACTGTAGCTCTTGTTGAACCTCCAACCAGTCCTGTACAATAGCATTGTATAATCTGTGGCGTAGTTGCAGTTCCTACAAATCCACCTGCAACTGATGTGCCACTCACAGAGCAGGTCGAATAACTGCCTGTGATAGTTCCTCCATCGGCTTTTCCAACTAATCCTCCGCACGTTGCACCGGTAACATTATAAATGGGAACAAACTCCTTAGTGGTAGTATCTACTTTTCTGGATCCGTCATTTTCATGCTCATAATATTCGCCCAGGTCTGTGTGTCCACCGGAATAGCTTCCAAATATGTTAGTACCTGTTGCGGTTCCGATCAATCCTCCCGCAGTTCCACTGCCACCATTAACCGTAAGTGCCGCTGCACTGAGAGACACACTGCCGGCAGTCATATTACCGACCAAACCACCAGCGCTTCCATTTGATGCGGTAATCCCAATAGATATTGTCGTGGCCGTTGTGGCGTCAGGCCTCGTTTCTCGGGCGAGAACATTCTCAATCTTGGTTCCTGTTAAAGAGCCTGCCAACGCACCAGCATGTTTCTGAGTACTATTTGCACCTTCTGCAGCTGTTATATCAAAGTCAATCAGTTCTAGATTCTTTATTTCCGTAATCGAACTAGTGGAACCGAAAAGGCCAGCATCAAGTGCAACCTCAGAGGGAACAGATACATGTACATCCGAAATACTATGGAGTTTCCCATCATAGCTGAGTCCGGACATCGGATTAATCGGCCAGAAATACTGCTCTCCCGTTATTTTATTAATTAAATACCCGTCTTTGTAAGTGCCTACCTTTTGATACTGCGCCGCTGTACCTGTGGCATTAGGATTATTTCTCTTCCAGATGGTTTCCTGAAAGTTTGCCCAGCTCATATCAGACGTCTGCTCAGCATTAGTAATATTAATCTTTCCACTCAGTACTGTATAATTTGAAATATCAGGATCCAGGTTCTCTAAATGTCTGATATTGCCAATCTTTGCTTTCGTGTATACTCCGGAATCATTTTTTTCAATATCAGCAAACAGACTGTTTGTTGTCGCTTCCCCACTGTATGCAACATTTGATAATTTGCTGGTGCTGTAAGCAACTGCCTGAATTTTTAAATTCTCTCCAGAAGAGAATGCTATGTTATCATCCGACTTGATATAATGAAAATGCTTATCTTGTTTTGTAATATCGTCTAATACTACAGTATATGATTTTCCATCACTGCTTTTTGTTATTCGTCCATCTGTTGAAGAAGCTGTAGGAGAGTGAAGAGTAAAAGTTGCATAGACTTCACTGCTCTCGCCGGTTACAATCAGTTTAAGCGTATAATCTCCGCTTGAAATCTTACTAGAGTCGGTGTTATCGGTAACCTCAACAGAAAGGATTTCTTCATTTCTGACAAGAATTGTCGGTTGTTGAAGCGTTATCGTTTCCAACTGTTCCGTTTCAACTCCACCGTACCAGCCTAGAATATGCCCATTCCAATTTCGTCTGGCATTTTTATTGTTACTTCCTCCTGTGTCCCTGAGCGTCATTACGGTGCTATAATCACCTTCAGCAAGCGGATAATTAAAAGCATCGGGGGATCCATTGGTAGAACAATAAAACACATCCAGAACTGTAGCTGTGCTTTTCTGATATCGAATGATATAGTTTCCGCCGGGTTCTGTAACAGAGTAATCAGGAAGAAGGAATCTCTTTAGTTGTTCGTTCTTTCCTCCCTTAGAGAGACTACTATTGGTAACGTAATAGATATCTGAGGTATCAACGGTACCGTATGGATCTGGCTTACCTGATTCACTCTTTATATTAAAGAAACCACTGTTTTTGGACGCTGTCAGGTGATTCTGGGCAGCAATAAAAATCTGTTTTGCAATACCATCTCTTTCAAGTTGGCCCAAAGAGCGTTGATAGTACTGCACTCCGATAAACGCTACCGCAGCAAGGATGCCGATAATAGCAACAACGGCAAGCATTTCGACCATTGACATGCCAAGTCGATTCTTAATCCGTTTTCCTGTTTTTTTCCATAATCCGATCATATTAATAAACCTCTTCAAAAAACATAGACACTTCGACTATCATCCAAGGATTCTTATCGACAAACTATCTATTTCTGCAAGCACTTTATTTGCGTCGCTCTCTGGTTTCACCTGTAGATTATTAATAATAATAAGTCTTGGATCCGCAGAATCCGGCTGAATCTTTTTGTATGTCACATAAAGCTTTTCCGCAGATGCCTTTCCAGACACAAGTGGTGCGGAAGAGCTGGTTTTGAGTTTCTCTCCTGAACTCAAAAAAGGAAGATCAGTTTCATTGTTATTCTCCTTCGCATAAAGCTGAAGCTTTATCTCCGGTTTTGTATCCCCAAGACTGATCATCGACGTTGCGCCGATATTTTCATTATAGAATAAGATCGTCTTGTATCCGCCATCAAAAGCATCGGCCCACTGTATATTTTTTTCCGGATTTTTTACTGTTCCCAGCTCGTTCCTCAAAGCTGAGACTGCGGTAGAAAGTAATAGATCCGCATCGGCAGCCAAAACCACCTTTTCATACGCATTTCTTGCAACAGGTATTCCAGTAGCCATAACAGATGAGACCATCAAAAGAATCAATATGGTTACCAGAGTTTCTGCAAGAGTAAATCCGCGACGGTCTATGATTTTTTGTCTCAGCTTAACCACCATTAGAGCCGCCTCCTCCAGATCCTTCAGCGTATCTGTATGTAACCACTTGTGTTTTACTGAATGCTGTATTTCCATAATAATTAACTGGAATCTTTGCGTCTTTGAATACAATTTTATCACTCGCAGACGAATCCAGATCCTGAACACTCAAATTGCTCGAACCATATACATATTCATTAGCCGTTGACGTTGTTTCTCTGTTCATTAATTCCATATTATCATAGTAGCTGCTCAAGCGGTCTCTAGCCCGTGTAATCACGCTGGAAGACGACGAAATCATACTTGCGAGCATCACAAGTGCAACTGCTGAAATCAGCAATGCTACCAAAGTCTCTGCAATGGTCTCTCCCCATTGATTACTGATTTTTCTTTTTGCCACTTTCTCCACCATCATTTCTCAGCTAAGCCCCTCACCTGACTTTACACGTATCAGTTCAAAGCTTATGTCCGTTGTATTTGTCTCGGTCACACTTGCATTTACTGTATATGTATTCTCTGCAACCCATTGATCAGCATCCTCTTCTTCAGAAGTATTCTCACTGCGCTTGATATCCGCATGGAACTCCAGTCGTTGCAGTTCCGTCCAATAAGTCGGGTCAGTCGAGTCATTAGGATCCATGATCTTAAAAAGAATTCTCCATGTCTCTTTACCATCCGTTGTAGGCATCTTATCAATTTCAGTTGTGATATTCACCGCTAACGGATCCTGGCCGGTTGGAAAGTTAAGATCTCCCCCCAAATATCCTGTATCCTCTCCAGAAGATATTTTTAAAGTTTTTACACCAATGGTATCAGGATTCTGATGTATTTTATATGCAACATAACTTTTGAGGGAAGGAATTGCTGAAGGAGAAAAGGATTCTCCATCTACGGTGTAGCCATCAGAAACATCTTGATCCGTTGCTGAGACTTGAATTCCGTTTATATAGGTCTTTAAGATGCTCGTCGTTGTATCCTGTTTAATAGTGGTCTCTTTACCGTCCAACCAATCTTTCAGCAGCTCACTCGCTGATGATACCGCATAATACTGCTGATCCATCTCCGCCATTCCGGCCATCCTTCCGGCTGCTGCTGTTGCCGCTGTGAGAATCACCGAGCCCAGTACCGCGCAGACGAGAAACAGCAACAGGGCAAAGGTGATGGATGCACCCCGCTCTGATTTGATTTTCCCCTTCATTTCATGCACTACCGTCATCTCCTTCTGCCTGTTCTCCTTCCGTCTTTACCTATATCGTATCACGCTATAATATACCACAGTCTTGGGTCTGTTGCAAGGTAACACGATCATGTAAAATCTATAATTTTCCTTAAGAAAATGCCGGGATGGTCCCCTGATGGGATGCTGCTGCAGCAGAATCCTGTGTCCCGGCCCGGGATTTGCCCGCCGTTTTTTCGGCACTGCCGTACATTAAAAAATCTTAACGCTCCGTTCTTGACGCTCATGTTGGAATGTGTTAAAGTATTGTACTAATACTTCCCACATGGTTTTCCGGGATAAAAGCCCGTAATACCGCGTGAGTTGGCTGCAGAATAGAATTATGCGCAACGGGCAACATCAAGTTCGGGGCATAAAGCCTGCTGAAGGTGCTTTGGGAGTTTCCCTATGAAGCTGACTACGAATGCATCCATCTGCTCGTCAGAAACATGGAAGAACT
>JAILFJ010000025.1 GCA_024697625.1 Oscillospiraceae bacterium | reverse complement strand
CAAAAAGCACTGGGCAGCTCTGCTCACGATCCTTGCCGTGATACTCGTCGGGATCCTGCTGCTGATTAATCCCGCAAAATTTGCGATCGCCATCATCAAAATCGCGGGGCTCCTTCTGATCGCGTTGGCGATATTTGACTTTCTCAAGTACTTCCGCGCAAAGCCCGAGGAGGCGGCCAAGGGCTCCGGCTTCTATACCGGCTTGACCGACACTGCCATCGGCCTGTTCTGCCTGTTCGGTTCCGACTGGTTCCTCGGTGCCTTCCCCATTCTGGCCGTACTTTACGGCCTGTTCCAGGTACTGATCGGGTTCCGGAAGACCCAGCGGATGGTGGACGCGCTGCGCATGAAACAGGATTCCTGGGTCATGAAGGCCATCAGCGCCGGGATCACATTGATCTTCGGTTTCGTAATCGTCTTCAACCCGAGTATGACGCTCATGAGTGTTTGGGTATTTACGGGTCTGACCCTGATCCTGGAAGGGATTTTTGATACTGTGGCGCTCTTCATGCAGGAGCGCAGTAATCCGTAAGCTGGGGGATGCAACATGTTTTCCTACCACTATCCGGGAAAGCAAGCGGTCGCCTTTCCCCCGTCAAAGGACCATTCGTCTTCAGCCGAGGCCAAACGAGCGCTCGGTCTCGATCCGGACGCGCTGCATTTGGTCGCGCTGGTGTCGAACACTCCGGGAGATTTTCTGTCGGATCTGCTGTCTATGGTCTATGTCTGTGACGATCATGATTCCGAGATCAGCATCCTGTGTGCAAACAATGCCGGCTTGTTTCAAAAGCTGGACGATGAGCTCGGTCACCTGGAGACCATCCATCTGCATGATAAAGAGATCGATTGGCGCAAGCTGCTGGACAGCGCGGATCTGCTGCTGACTGAGGGGCAGGATTCCGTGCTGGCGGAAGCGCTGAAACGACAGCTTCCCCTTGTTCTGATCGGAACAGCGGAGCAGGACGCCTGGGCCTATCTTGCGGATCAAGGCTGCGCCGTATCATCGCAGGACGATGTGGAACTGGCGGAGCTCTGCGTCAGACTGCTGGACGATGAAGGCCTTCGCGCTAAAATGGCAGGTGCGTACCTGCACTGAAGAAGACGAAAAGATCAGGAGATTTGATATGAGTAATTATCCTTTGTTATTTCAGCCTCTGAACATCGGCACCGTCACCATTCCGAACCGCGTCGTTATGACCGCCATGGGTGTCGACGTCAGCGCACCGGACGGAAGCGTCACGGATCGCACCATTGCCTATTACACCGCCCGTGCAAAAGGCGGCGTCGGGCTGATCGTCACGGAGTACTGTCGTGTCAATGAAGCGGACGGGGCCTGCGCGACCGGGCAGATCTCGCTGTCCCACGACCGGTATATTCCCGGCATGAAGAAGCTGGCAGACAGCGTTCACGCGCATGGAAGCAAGATCTTTGTGCAGCTTCAGCATCCCGGCCGACAGTCGATCCCGGTATTTCCGACCTTTTGGCCTGTCCTTGAGCGGCTGCAGAAAGTCTGGCCGGGGGTGTGGAAAAAAGCCTTCGCAATCTTTTCCTCCGTCTCGACCGACACGGGTTCTGCCGACCCGGAGACATTGAAAAAACAGCAGCGCTTCTTAAAGCCTGTACTGGCCCCTTCCGTGCTGCCGCCAGAGGAAGATACTGGCGCACTCGCGGTTGTGAAAACCCGCGCCTTTACCACAAGAGAAATCAAAAGTCTTGTCCGCCAGTTTATCAGAACGGCCGAGCGCGTCCAGAAGGCGGGCTTTGACGGCGTGGAGCTTCACGCTGCCCACGGTTATCTCTTTGAGCAGTTCCTGAGTCCCTGGACAAATCGCCGCACGGACGCTTACGGTGGAAGCCTGGAAAACCGCTGCCGCATACTAAAAGAGATCATCGCCGGCATTCACGATCGCTGCGGCACGGATTTTCCGGTAACAGTCCGGCTGACTGTGGATGAATTCTATGAAAAGCTGGGCCACCCGGAACGCGGCATCCGTTTGCAGGAGGGCGTTGAGATCGCCAAGCTTCTGGAGTCCTACGGGGCGGACGCGCTGAATGTCAGCATCGCC
>JAILFJ010000167.1 GCA_024697625.1 Oscillospiraceae bacterium | reverse complement strand
TCTTCTTCAGATAGGTGCGGATCTTGTGATCCTCGACGATCAGATCGCCGACTTTGTCAGGACGTGCGTACCAGCGGGAATCCCAATCTTTGATCACGCCGACGCGCATGCCGTGAGGATGAACTTTCTGTCCCATATTCTGCCTCCTCCCTTACTCTTTCTCAGCCACGACGATGGTGATGTGGCTGGTTCTCTTGTTGATGCGATACATACGGCCCTGGGCACGGGGCATGCCGCGCTTCAGGATGGGGCCGGGATCGGCGTAAGTCTCGGAGACGTACAGCTTCTCGGGGTCCAGGCCGAGGTTGTTCTCGGCGTTGGCAGCGGCGCTGTTCAGCACCTTGACCATCAGCTCGCTGGCCGCCTTGGGCGTGTTCTCAAGGATGGCTCTCGCAACCTTGACGTCCTTGCCGCGGATCAGGTCGCAGACGATCTTGACCTTTCTGGGAGAGATACGCGCGTATTTCATTTGAGCTCTTGCTTCCATGTCAATATCTCCTCCTTACTTACCGGTCTTGCCGCCGGAGTGGCCGCGGAAAGTGCGGGTGGGCGCGAACTCGCCCAGCTTGTGGCCGACCATATCCTCGGTGATATACACGGGAACGTGGCGGCGGCCGTCGTGCACGGCGATGGTGTGTCCGACAAAGGACGGGAAAATCGTGGAAGCGCGGCTCCAGGTCTTGACGACCTGCTTGTTGCCGGACTTGTTCATTTCATTGACTCTCTTCAGCAGCTCGGGAGCGGCGAAGGGGCCCTTCTTGATGCTTCTGCTCATTGCTCTTTTCCCTCCTTACTTCGCGTTGCGGCGCTTGACGATGAACTTGTCGGTGGCGTTCTTCGTCTTGCGGGTCTTGTAACCGAGCGCCGGCTTACCCCAGGGGGTCACAGGGCCGGGACGGCCGATGGGGCTCTTGCCCTCGCCGCCGCCGTGGGGGTGGTCGCAGGGGTTCATAACGGAGCCGCGGACCGTGGGGCGGATGCCCATGTGGCGCTTGCGGCCGGCCTTGCCGATGTGGACGTTGGCGTGGTCGATGTTGCCGACCTGGCCGATGGTGGCCATGCACTCCATGCGGACCTTGCGGAACTCGCCGGAGGGCAGGCGGACGGTGGCCATGCTGCCTTCCTTGGCCATGAGCTGCGCGGCGACGCCCGCGGAGCGGACCAGCTGCGCGCCCTTGCCGGGATACAGCTCGATGTTGTGGATGATCGTACCCACGGGGATGTTGGCCAGGGGCAGCGCGTTGCCGGCGATGATGTCGGCAGCCGGGCCCGCGACGATCTTGTCGCCGGCCTTCAGGCCGTTGGGGGCGAGGATATAGCGCTTCTCGCCGTCCTCATATTTGACCAGCGCGATGAAGGCGCTGCGGTTCGGGTCATACTCCAGACGCTCGACCTCGGCGAACATGCCGATCTTGTCGTTGCGCTTGAAATCGATGACGCGGTACTTCTGGCGGTTGCCGCCGCCCTGATGGCGGACGGTGATGCGGCCGTAGCTGTTGCGGCCGGAGTTCTTCTTCAGAACCTCGAGCAGTGATTTCTCGGGTTTGGCGTGCTTGTCGACACCGTCAAAACCGGAAACGGTCATCTGTCTTCTGGCCGGGGTGGTCGGTTTATAGACTTTAATAGACATTCTCTTTCCCCTCCCTTAAGCCATGCCTTCGAAGATCTCGATGTTCTTCGAATCTGCGCTGAGTTTCACAACGGCCTTTTTCCAGGCAGCGGAGCGGCCCATGGGGTAGGCGCCGTTGCGCTTCATCTTGCCCGAGACGTTCTCCGTGGTCACCTTGATGACCGTGACGTCAAAGATTTCTTCGACGGCTTTCTTGATCTCGATCTTGTTGGCATCCTTCGCAACAACGAAAGCGTACTTCTTGATGTCGAGGTCTTCCATCGACTGTTCGGTTATGAGCGGGCGGATGATCACATCATATGCGGTTTTCATCAGGCGAACACCTCCTCAATCTTGGCGAGGGCAGCCTTGTCGAGAACCATCTTGCCGCTCGTGAGAATCATGTAGGGGCTGATAATCGTGGCGGTGGTGGTGGTCACACCGGGCAGGTTCCGTGCCGACTTGACAACCTTCTCATCGACATTCTCGGTAACGACCAGCGCCTTGCCGGTCACGCCGACCTTCTCGAGGAAGCTCTTGAAGGCCTTGGTCTTGATCTCGTCAACAGCCAGACCGTCGATGACGACGATTTCGCTCTCCGCCGCCTTGGCGCTCAGCGCGCTCTTGAGGGCGAGGCGTCTGACCTTCTTGTTGAGCGAGTAGCTGTAGTCGCGCGGCTTCGGCGCAAATGCGACGCCGCCGTGATACCACACGGGGGATCCGGCATAGCCGGCGCGGGCACGGCCGGTGCCCTTCTGACGCCAGGGCTTTTTGGTGGTGTAGGAAACCTCACCCTTGGTCAGCGTGCTCTGTGTGCCCTGACGGCAGTTGGCCAGGTGATTCTTCACGGAATCATGCAGCACACTCTCATTCGGCTGAATGCCGAAGATGGCTTCGGAGAGCTCGATCTCGCCGATCTTCTCGCCTGCCATGTTGAATACATTCGCTTTAGGCATTTATGCTGCTCTCCTTTCCTTACTTTGTACGTGCGGAAGCCTTCTGCGGGTTGACACGGGCGGAAGCCTTCTGCGGGTTGACACTGACGCCTGCGGCCGCACCCTTCTTGACGGGCTGGGTCTTGACGGTGTCTTTCAGATACACGATGCTGCCCTTCGGGCCGGGAACCGCACCGCGGATCGCGATGAGATTCAGCTCGGCATCTACCTTGACGATGTCCAGATTCTGAACAGTGACCTGGTCCACGCCCATGTGTCCGGCCTGCTTCTTTCCCGGGAAGATACGGGAAGGATCGGTGCTGGAGCCCATGGAGCCGGCGTGGCGGTGAACCGGACCGCCGCCGTGGGTGGTCGGGGTGCGGCCCTGGCCGAAACGCTTGACAACGCCGGCATAGCCGTGACCCTTGCTGGTGCCGGTGACGTCGACTTTGTCACCCTCGGCAAAGAGGTCAGCCTTGACCACGTCGCCGACTTCCAGCTTGCTGTCGTCTTCCAGACGGAATTCCTTCAGGTGTCTGACCGGAGCGACGCCCGCCTTCTTCAGGTGGCCCTGTTCCGGCTTGGAAAGCTTCTTCTCGCCGACTTCCTCAAATCCGAGCTGTACAGCCTTGTAGCCTTCCTTTTCCTCTGTCATCTTCTGCACGACCACGCAGGGCCCCGCTTCAATGACGGTGACGGGGATGATTTTCCCCATCTCATCGAAGATCTGCGTCATGCCGACCTTCTTGCCGATGATGGCTTTCTTCATTTCTTTTCCTCCTGTGAAAGGTTATTGGTTGCCTCGCATGGCCCGTGAAACACGGCCGGAGGCTGGCAACTTAACCCGTCCGCTGACGTGATGCAGACAGTGGGTCTTGCTTTGCTGGGATATCCGCGTGTCGAATCAGAGCTTGATCTCGATCTCGACACCCGCAGGAACCTCGACGTTCATCAGGGCTTCCACGGTCTTCTGGGTCGGAGACATGATGTCGATGAGGCGCTTGTGGGTACGGCGCTCGAACTGCTCGCGGCTGTCCTTGTATTTGTGGACGGCGCGCAGGATCGTGACGATCTCGGTCTTGGTGGGCAGAGGAATGGGGCCCGATACCTTTGCGTCAGTGCGCTTTGCTGCTTCAACGATAGTCTCCGCGGCCTTGTCAATCAGCTGATGATCATAGGCCTTCAGACGGATGCGGATCATGTTTTTGCTGGTGCCTGCCATTTGGGTTTTCTCCTTTTCGTACGTTCTTCGGCGGCATTGGGTCCGCCTTATTTAATGAGATGCGTACGGCGAAGTCAAATTCATACACACTGCCGTGCGTATCAGACCGTCCCCGAAAAACAAACCGGCATTTCAGCCGGTTCACTCCCCGTGAGCGCGATATACGCGCATGTATGAGGACTTCATCCGCCCGATTGCGTACCGGAAAAGACCGGTACCGGACATACTCCACGGAAGTTACCTCGATATCAGAGCAATATGCGAGCAATCTCCCGCTTCAACGCAACCGTGTGCCTGTTCACACACGCTCAACTAATATACCAGTCGGAAAACAAAAAGTCAAGCAAAATTTTCGTGCAAAACAGAGAAATTTTACCTGACTTTTTGTGCAGTTTTTCTATTTGTGCCGGAAGGCATTCCGTGCCGTAAAGGATCTCCTCCGGTTCCTGATATTCTCCGGTACCACGTTACCCTGTTCTATTGTTTTCTCCCGATCCGGTGCCGCAACGCCGGAACCCCTGCCCCGATGTACCGCTACTGCTTCAGCCGGAGCTTTTTCAGAATCCAGGCAAAAGCCCAGGCGGCCAGCAGACTCACGGATACGGCGCCGACGGCCAGCAGAAGCTCATTCCCGATAAAGGCACGCATCACACCGTAGAAGTTGGAAAAGATCAGGACGTGCACCAGAAACCATTCATACGACAGTGTGTCCACCCACAGGAACAGCGGCCGCAGGATCCGTTCTCCATACATGTAAAGCAGTATGACCAGCGAGGCGTAGCCGAAAAAGCCCGGCAGGTCGTTGAAGGCCGCCGCCCAGCCGCCCAGCCGGGACATCAGTGCCTGAAGCCCCAGCCCTGCAGCCGTTGTCGGCAGCAGGACGGTCAGCGGGATCCGCAGGTTTTTTTCGCTGAGATACTCCGCTGTTGCCATTCCCAGAACAAATTCCCACAGATACTGCAGACAGAAGCTGCCCCAGATCCGTTTTGCGGAAAGCCCGGTCGCAGTGGTAAATATCCACCAGAGCATACTGAGCAGCACACTGAGAGTCACCAGCTTCCACAGACCAGTTCTCTCTCTCAGCCGGCAGAGCGGAACAAAGAGAAGATAGAGCTGAATGATCGTAGACAGAAACCACAGATGGAGACCGAAGCTGATCTCATACTTCTCGAAAAACATCTTATAGAGCAGCACATGGCTCAGAAGAGGCCTCCACATGCAGGCACCGGACCAGTACCAGACGGAGAGCCATGACAGGACCACTATAATAATATAAGGTAAATAGATCTTGACGAAGCGCTTCTTCAGAAACACCGGGAATGTAACAGGCCTTCGCAGCCAGCTCAGATACAGGCCGAATCCGGAACAGAAGACAAACATATGTCCCCCCGTTCCGCCCAGAGAGGAGAGTGTGCGCAACCAGCCGGGGATCTCTCCGTTCAGGACATAGACCTGAATCAGGTGCATCAGGATCACGGTTGTGATGGAGAAGCCCCTCAGAAAGGAAATCTCCTGATATCGTTTTTCTCCGGCCTTCATCTCAAAGCAGGGCAACCGCATCACCTCCGTCCCGCGTCCGGTATTTCTATCAGAAGGAAAAGCTCTGTTTCACGTTACTCCCCGGTCTCAAACCTTTCAATGACCGTGTCATTCACGAATTCCGGCTTCAGTTCTCTCAGCCTGGCAAAATGCGGCTGACGGCCATGCTCCTCGATTGCATCGGCATCCCGCCACTTTTCAACAAGAAGCAGATCGTTGCTTCCGTCCACCGGCAGATAATAGTCATATTTGATATTGCCTGCTTCTGCGCGGCTGGCGACATCGATCCCCTCTGTCATGATCTGCTCCAGAAACTCTTCTCTCATTTCCGGTTTGCAATGATAGGTTACGTTCAGTACGATCATTTCTGTTCTCCTTTTCTGTCCGAAGTTTTCTGAATTTCTGTTCTTACTTCCCAGCAGTACTTTCTTGCGGATTCCGGAAAATCGTCCAGGATCCCATGCTCCGGGTCATAAAAAATACCGTCGCAGAACAAAGACCAATGCCAGCAGCGTGGGGTCTCAAGGCTGAGCAGGCAGAGCGCGGGGAGTTCTTCCTTCCCCGTCACCTGTATGCGGCTGTCCGAGATCCAGAGCCCGTGGCTGCGCAGAAAGCGTTTCATTTCTTTCAGGTCTGTCTCGCGATCGTTGCAGAGTTCCTCTGCAACCTGCTCTGCAGACACTCCGGTCAGCATCGCAAGCACGGCCTGCCCGCACTGAAGCTCTGTCGGTTCAGCGATGTATTTCAGAGTCTTTGTCATTGCGCTTTACCAGACGAGATCTGCTGCCCTTGCAGGCTGGATGTTGAGCTTGACGCTGCCAACGACACCGCTCCGCAGCCGGATCACACGGTCGGCCATCTTTGCGATCTCCGGGTTATGGGTAATCATCACGACCGTAGTCCCGCGGCTTCTGACAATGTCCTCAAAGACCTGAAGTACCTCGATGCTGGTCTGATAGTCCAGTGCGGCGGTCGGCTCGTCTGCAAACACGATCTTCGGCTGCTTGACAATGGCTCTGGCAATGGAGACCCGCTGCTGCTGACCGCCGGACAGAGCGGAGGGGTAGTTGTTTGCGCGGTCGGTCAGCCCGACCTTTGCGATCGCCTCCTCTGCAGACATCGGCTCCGGTACGATATCGGCGATAAACTGGACGTTCTCCAGCGCCGTCAGATTCGGCATCAGGTTGTAGGACTGAAACACAAAGCCGACATACTCACGCCGGTAGGCCGTCAGCTGATCGTCCGTCGGATGGGAATAGTCCTCTCCCTCGATCAGAAGTGTCCCGTCCGTCAGGCTGTCCATCCCGGCGATGATGTTCACAAGGGTGGATTTTCCGCAGCCGCTTTCGCCCAGGATCACAAGGAGCTCTCCCTTGTAGATATCCAGACTGATCCCCTTCAGTACGCGCAACACGCTGTCGCCGCTGGGATATTCCTTGACAATATCGCGTGCGCTGATCAGGACTTCCTTTATATCCCCCGCATGGACTTCGAGGCCTTTTTCCTCAGCAGTCAGGCCAATGACCGCAGCCACGCGGGTGCAGAGCCGGACGTTCTCCTCGGTAAACGGAGTGGAATCCTTTTTATTGACCATCTGGAGACAGCCGGCGACTTCCGTAAGATTTCCCAGCGGTACGCAGATCATGTTCTCGACCTTACAGCCGCAGTCTTCCAGCAGCGATCCGGTGAATCGCTCGTCCGGTACCATCTCTTCCAGAACAATCTGCTCACCCGTTCCGATGACGTGGCTCTCAATATCCGCCCCGGGCTCTGCACTCATGTTGGAGAGGTCAATGGGACCGTTCGTAAACTGTGGGACGATGCGGCCCGTTCTCCTGTCCAGCAGCCACTGCACGCCGATCTCGCATCTGAGCGCCTTCGCGAGGAGCTCCATGCTCCCCGAAAGGGCATGTTCTATCTCGTCTGCCTCAAGGATCTCCTGTAAAAGCCGGATCAGCAGATCCGTATTGCGCTTTCTCTTTTCCATACTTCGTGTTACCCGTCGTGAATGCTGCAGCACCGCAGTCAGCAGAGGGCTGCAAAAAAGCATCCCGCAGAAATGATGCAGCAAAATCTTCCTGCCCGTTCGTTTCAGATTGGTCTTATGGCACTATTCTACCCTATTCCCCCCCAGCCTTCAAGTGTTTTCTGTCTCCGTATCTCTCAGCGCCGTTTTTCTCAGAGCCGGCATTCGCAAAAACAGGTTGACATCTCCGCCGAATCATACTATTGTTGTATCATCAGACAGCGTGAACAAACGGTGAAAGGAGAAGACAGCACATGAAAAACATCGTGACAGTCAGCCGGGAATACGGCAGCGGCGGTTATGAGGTCGGCCGCAGGGTTGCGGAGGCGATGAACTACAGATTCTATGACAAGGAGCTGATTGCACATATCGCCGAAAAGTTTATGATGCCGGAATCCTATGTTGCAACGGCAGAGGATGCTCCGATCCGCAGAAACATCTTCCATGAGGTCTTCCCGGTTCTCGCCAGGACCGAGAACGAGGACGCAGACTATATATTCCGTGAGCAGGGGAAGTTCATCGTTCAGCTCGTTGAGGAGGGCAACTGCGTCATTGCGGGCCGCCGTGCTGACTTCTATCTCAGGGATCATCCCAATGCGCTGCATCTGTTCTTCTATGCGGATATGGATTTCAAGATTGAACGGATCTGCCGGACGGAAAACTGCACGGAAGAAGAAGCCGTGCGGAAGATTCAGGACACCGACAAGCGCAGACGGACCAGCTATGAATATGTGACCGGGCGTAAATGGGGCGACATGCACAACTACGACCGCATGATCTGCACCTCGACGCTCGGTCTTGACCGGTGCGTTGAAGAAATCCTTACTCTGCTCGGGTAGCGGCTTCTGCCCTGCAGGTTCTCCGAATCTCTCTGCTTCATGCGATGCCCCAGGCAAAACCAGGTGTCTCCGGTGGGAGGCGCCTTTTTTATTTCGATCCGGACCTTTTCTCTGATCAGGTCCGGATACGGAGCTGCTCCTGGGTCGAACCGTCGTCCGGAAACACCATGTATTCCCTGACATCAAGCAGCACCGTGTCACCTTCTCGGTATTTCCTACAGATGCTCCCCTCTGCGACGGCACGGATCTCCGCCGTTCCGACACGGATCCGACAGTCCGTCACATCCCCGAGATAGTACATTTTTTCCATTTTTCCCTGCACCCTTAATGCCGTCCGGTTTTCCGTCTCTTCGCCCGGCTTCCCCAGGCCGATGTTTTCCGGCCGTATCGCGACGATGACGCTGCCGCGGTATCTGTTCTCGGGATACGGAAGCTCAGCCTCCCAGTCCCCCAGCCGGATGCGGCCGTCCCCCGAGCTTCCCGCGAAGAACTGGACCTTGCCGAGGAAGTCCGCCACGAAGGGATTCGCCGGGCGGCTGTAAATCTCCTCCGGTGTTCCGGACTGCTGCACTACCCCGTTGTTGATCAGAAAGATCCTGTCGCTCATGGCCATGGCTTCGGTCTGATCATGGGTTACGTAGATCACCGTGATGCCCAGGGTCTTTGTGATCTCCTTGATCTCAAAGCGCATGGATTCCCTCAGCTTGGCGTCAAGGTTTGAGAGCGGTTCATCCAGCAGCAGGAGCTTCGGCTCTGCAACCAGGGCCCTCGCAAGGGCGATGCGCTGCTGCTGTCCGCCCGAGAGCTGGTTTGGGAACCGGGCTGCATACTGCGTCAGATGCACGGTATCCAGAAGCCTTGTGACCCGCTGTCGGATCTCGTCCTTCGGAAGATGCCTGATCTGCAGCGGGTAAGCCACGTTATCATAGACGTTCATATGCGGCCATACCGCATAGGACTGAAAGACCATCCCGATCCCCCGCTTTTCCGGCGGAACAAAGGTTTTCCCTCCGGATACCAGCTGGTCGTCGATCCAGATTTCGCCGGTCGTCGGCGTTTCAAAGCCGGCGATGATCCGAAGCATCGTGGTCTTTCCGCAGCCGGAGGGCCCCAGCAGGGTCACGAACTCCCCGTCCCGGAAAACTTCGCTGAACTCTCGCAGCACCTGCACGCTGTCATAGCTCTTCGTCAGATTCCTGATTGTTACTGTCGCCATTGTCCTGTCCTCTCGTCTCTGTTCTCCCGTCTGCGCATTCAGTCTGCTTCAGCCCCTCACTGAGGGATCGCGCTTCCCCGTTCCCGTCCCGCTCAGATCGAGAACTCGCCTTTTGTCAGCCTGTTCAGGCCGAAGTTCAGAATCACAACGATCATCAGGATTCCAAAGGCCATGGCACAGGCCATCGGCTGGCTCGTAAAGGTCCAGTACTCATAGAGCTGGAATCCGATCGTCTTGGTATTGCTCGAATACAGCAGGGTCGTCATCGAGAGCTCATAGAAGCTCGGGATAAAGATCAGGAACCACCCGGCCGCAATGGACGGGAAGATCAGCCTGCCGGTGATCCGGAACATGGTCCTCAGCCACGAAGCGCCGGCGATCTGCGAGCACTCCTCCAGGGAAGCATGGATCTGGGACATGGCTGACACCACCGTCCGCATGCCCATCATCAGATACTTGATCAGATAGGCGATGATCATGATATAGGCCGTGTTGTAGATATTGATGCCGAAGCTTCCTTTCATGGTCATGATGAGTCCAAGCGCGATCACCACCGAGGGGGTCCCGCTCCCCAGGGTGATCAGAAAGTCCGGCAGTTTCCGTCCCCGGATCTTTGTCCGCTGGAGCAGATAACTCATCGTGCATGCCACAACGATGCCCACCGTGGCGGTCACCGAAGCGTAGAGCAGGGAGTTCTTCAGACAGTGCATTGTTTCGGTCCGGCCAAAGACGGTCTTCCAGTTTGTGAGCGTGAAGTTGTCAGCCCGGAACATGCTTTTCCCGACATCCGCCTTGAAGGAGGTTGAAAAGATCGTCGCGAAGGGGAGCAGGATCACAATCACCGCGAAGAGGGAGACCAGCACCGTCAGAGGCACACGCCAGTGTCCCAGGTCCACGTCGGCAGGGCGGACAGACTTTCCTGAGACGGTGATGTACTGGCGCTTCGCCAGCACCACGTCCGAGAGGAACAGGATGAGCATGGCCACTGCCATCAGGAAAACCGCCATCCCTGTCGCGTCGTTCAGTCCCTGCTGTCCGAGAGCGACATATTCGACGATACGGGTCGTAACGGTGTGGATCCGTCCCGGTTTTCCGATGATGGAAGGAATGCCGTAGCAGCTTGCGGCACTGACAAAGACCAGCAGCGCCCCGGAGATCAGCGATGGCATCAGCAGCGGCAGCGTCACCCGGAAGACGGTTCTCAGCGGAGAGGCGCCCGAGATGCGTGAGGCCTCCTCCAGTGAAGGATCCATCTTCTCCATGGCACGGCTGATGGTGATAAAGGCATAGGGATAGTAAAAGGTGCTCAGGACCCAGACAAGCCCCGGCAGCGAATAGACATTCAGCGGTCCCGGCGCGCTGCTCAGGTGGAACAGCGTTCTCAGCCACTGGTTGACGGTTCCGACATTCGGGTTCAGCAGTCTGAGCCACGCCATTGCGCCCACATAAGGCGGCACCATATAGGTCAGCACAAACAGGGAACGGAAAAAGCGCCTGCCGTAGAGATTGGTGCGTCCCACCAGCCAGGCCAGCGGGAAGGCCACCAGGGTACCCGCGAGCATGGAGCCGAAAGCGGCGACCATGGTGTTTTTCAGTGCCTCAAGGTTCAGGGCGTAGGTATACAGCCGCCGGAAGGTTTCGAGAGAGAAGCTCTCCTCCGGGAAGAATGCCTTTGCCACCAGATAGGTCAGCGGCAGAAGCTGAAACAGCAGCAGAAAATCGACAATCAGCAGGATCAGAAGCCACTTGATGTCAAAGCTCCAGCTCCGCCCCGACGCCATCAGAAAAGCCAGCAGCAGCGCGTCAGCGGCGATGAGGATCCCTGCCAGTGCAACCGTGCGGCTGTGCGCCACGATGAAGGGATCCGCTGCCGAGACCTCGCCGAATGCGATCATCCGAAAGGCGTTCAGCTGAACCTCCTTATCCCGAACCCCCTTCTTAAAACTGTTGATATCCTCCGTCTTCAGACGGCCGGCCTCACTGACCCCGCTGTAGAACAGCTGCATCAGCATCGCCTTTCGCTCCGTACCATCCAGACCGTCCACTGCCTTCTCGGCCGCTGCAGGCAGGGGTACCGCTTCCGACTCATTCACGGCTGCCCTCAGGAGGGCGACTCTTTCCTCCGACGTAAGCACAGCCAGGCTTTTTCTGGCTGCTGACGGAACCTTCGGTCCTCCGACCTGGCAGGTGATATACAGCAGCTTCTGCACTGCCTCCTCTCTGCCGTCCGCTCCGGCCTCCTCAAGGCAGCGATTCAGCGTCTCTCCGGCTCCCGTCTTCTGCTGCTCCCAGGCTGACCGCAGCAGCAGCTCCGACAGTTCTCCGAGTCCGGACCGCTCCTCCGGCGAGAGTCTCTCCACAGTCGGTTCCAGCTGCTTCCTCCAGTCTTCCCTGACACCGGCTGAGAGTGCATAAACTGCCTGAAAGGCTGACTCTGAGCTGAATCCGGAGTCCTGAAAGCGTCTGAGTCCTTTCAGGCCGGCTGCGAGGATCACCAGGTCGGCTGCGAAAAGGAAAATCAGCAGTGCTTTCGGAAGCAGGCCGTCTGTCTTTGTCTGTTTTCGGGCGGAGCGCTTCATCCGCGTTTCCCTTCCTTCCGTCAGGCTGGCTGTGCAGATACAAAGAGGAAGCCGTCAGACGGCCTCCCCTCTGGAATCGCTTTTCGGTTATCGGGTCGTGACTTTCTCCGTCCAGGCTGTATTGATCTCTTCACGGTGCCGATAGGCATTCTCCCAGTTCACACCGAGATCCTTTCTGATGAGCTCCTCCGTGTCGATCGAGTTCCATGGAATCTCTTCACTTCCGGCAAAGACCGAATGCATGTAGCCCTGGACGATCAGTTTCTGCGCCTCTTCGCTCAGCAGCCACTGCTCCACCGCCTCGCAGGCCTCCGTGTTCACGTTTGCCGAGTGTTCCTCCGCAACCGTCATCACGGTTGAGGGAATCAGCACGACACCGTCCTCGGGATAGATGCAGGCCAGGTTGCTGAGCGGGTTGCCGGCATCCTCCGCCTCCTTCAGTGCCTTCAGGATCGACTCTTCCAGAATCATGATCGCAGCGCACTCACCGGTCTGGAGCTTTGTGATGGCCGTTGAACCGGATTCGATCATCACCTCGTTGGCGGACAGCCAGTCCAGAAACGCCTCCCCGTAGTGGTCTTCCTGCGTGAGTGACGCCACTGCCGCGAAGGTCGTCCCGGATGTCATCGGATCTCCCATCGAGATATATCCCTTCAGGGCAGGATCACTTGCGAAGTCTTTGAAGCTGTGCGGAATCGTCACACCCTTCGCCGCCCATTCGTCCGTCATCTCCGGGTTATAGGCGAGGATCATGTTGCACACCCGGACCGGATACCAGTATCCTTCCCCGTCATAGGGAAAGCGGAGCAGTTCGTCCGCATCTTCGATCTCAACCGGCTCCAGATAGTCCGCGTCCTTAAGCTCCAGCGAAAAAGCGGGTTCGGCTACCAGAAGCATGTCACAGCCCAGCACCCCCGTATCCATCTCGCCATAGATTTTGGTGATCAGCGATGATGTCCCGCCGTAGAAGAAAAAGCTGCCGTCATAGGCGGGCGTCAGATTCGGAAACTCTTCCTTCAGCGCCTCATCCATCATGTCGATGACGAACTGGTACATGGACGAATAAATCCCCAATGTGCCCTCCACATCCTCGTTGACCGCAGCTGCACTGACCGTGCAGATCCCTGTCAGCAGCAGGGCGGAGAGGAGTATTGCCATCGTTCTTTTCACTGTTTTCATGTCTTCAGCCCTCCATATTCATATAATCGGAATACTGCAAAGTCGTATGCTCAAACGATCCTCTGCGGTTCACTGTGACATTGCAGCGGCCGCATCTCTTCACAGCAGGTTCTCTGTCCTCTGTTTCTCTCACGGGATCAGGCTTCTCCCGCCTCTGTCCGGCGCTTACCCAGCTGCCAGAAGGCAACCGCGCCGGCAGCGGCGACGTTCAGCGAATCCACTCCGTGAGCCATCGGGATCTTTACGGTATAGTCGCAGTCCGCGATGGTCTGCGCCGCCAGACCGTCCCCCTCGGTGCCCAGGATGACCGCAAGCTTCTCCTCCGCCATCAGAGGCGGGTAGTCGATGCTGACCGAGTCGTCCTTCAGTGCCATGGCAGCCGTCCGGAAGCCGTATTGACGCAGAAGTGCCATTCCCTTTTCCGGCCAGTCGCTCAGCTCCTCGCCGAGCCAGGCCCATGGAATCTGGAACACTGTCCCCATGCTCACCCGGATACAGCGCCGATAAAGTGGGTCTGTGGAAGCCGGGGTCAGAAGAATGGCGTCCATCCCCATCGCGGCGGCTGAGCGGAAGATCGCCCCGAGGTTTGTCGGATTCATGACATCCTCCATAACCGCGATCCTTGTCGCGTCCCGCAGCAGCTCCTCCGCCGAGGGCAGGGGCGGACGCCGCATAGCGCAGAGGACGCCTCGGGTCAGCGGGAAGCCGGTAATCTGCTTCAGGCAGTCCTCCTCCGCCACATAGACGGGGACTTCGCCGCAGCGCGCCAGGATCTCCTGTCCCTTTTCGCGTCCGTCCAGCATTTTGGGCAGCATCAGGAGAGATTCCGGCACACACCCGCCCTCGAGTGCACGCTCGATCACATGGGGGCTCTCAGCAATAAAGAGCGAATTCTCGATTCCGTGGGCACTCCGGAGCTGTGTCTCTGTCAGCCTGGCATAGATATCCAGTTCCGGGGCATGGAAATCCGTGATCTCGTAAAAGCTATGCATCGCTCAGCGGTTTCCGTACATGCGTTCGTAATAGTTCCGGTACTCTCCGGTGACAATGGGCTGCCACCAGTCCTCATGCTTCAGATACCAGTCGATGGTCTTCTCAATGCCGTCGGCGAACTTCGTCTCCGGCAGCCAGCCGAGCTCACGGTGTATCTTGCTCGGGTCAATGGCGTAGCGCAGATCGTGTCCCTTCCGGTCCGTGACATGGGTGATCAGACTCTCCGGCTTGTGCAGACGGTCACAGATCAGCCGGACGATCTCGATATTCTGCATCTCGTTGTGGCCGCCGATGTTATAAACCTCGCCGACACGCCCGTTACGGATCACAAGGTCAATGGCCTTGCAGTGGTCCTCCACATAGAGCCAGTCCCTCACATTGAGCCCGGCGCCGTAGACCGGCAGCGGCTCGTCATGCAGCGCGTTGATAATCATCAGCGGAATCAGCTTCTCAGGGAAGTGGTACGGCCCGTAATTATTGGAGCAGCGCGAGATGCTCACCGGAAGCCCGTAGGTCCTGTGATAGGCCAGAACCAGCAGGTCTGCAGAGGCCTTTGAAGAGGAGTAGGGGCTGCTGGTGTGGATAGGCGTCTCCTCCGTAAAGAAGAGGTCCGGCCGGTCCAGCGGCAGATCGCCGTAAACCTCATCCGTCGAAACCTGGTGATACCGCTCGATCCCGTACTTCCTGCAGGCGTCCATCAGCACCGAAGTCCCTATGATGTTGGTCTCCAGAAAAATGGACGGGTTCTCGATGCTCCGGTCCACATGGCTCTCTGCAGCAAAATTCACAACGATATCCGGCTTCTCTTCTTCAAAGATCCGATAGACCGCCTCACGGTCACAGATATCGGTTTTGCAGAAGCGGAAATTGCCGTCCCCCATTACGGGAGCAAGCGTAGAGAGATTCCCCGCATAGGTCAGCTTGTCCAGGCAGATCAGCCGATCCTCCGGATGGGCCTGACGCATATAAAAGATAAAATTGCTTCCGATGAACCCGGCTCCGCCGGTGACGATGATACGTTTCATACCGTATCCTCCTGTCTTCTGTTTCTCAGTTGGGAATCATGCCGTATCCTCAGCCCGGCAGAACCAAATCCCTCTCATTCACTCTCGAAACTATATCATAGAAGCCCGGGAAAGACAAGAAAGATTCCGGGCGGATTCGCGAAAAGCGAGCGCCAAAGAGGGCTTCGGAAAAATCTGTTTTTATTTTGTAACTTTTTGTTGAAATTTTGATTTCTCTGTGTTACAATACATTTGTTTTTTGACGAACAACTGCTTTGGACGAAAAAGCATACGGCCTTTGAATCACGAAGCATACTTTGGAAGAGGTGTACCTATGAAAAACAAGAATCCGCTCAAAAAGACACGCATGGCTGTTGCAGCTCTGCTCTGCATGATATTCTGTACCTGCCTGCTCCCCGCAGCATTCGCAGACGGTATGATCATCATCGGCTCAGCCGAGCCCGGCTCTCAGCAGCCCGGGTACGAACCCGCGCTGATTCTCTCCGGCCAGAACGGCAGTCTGTCGGACAACACGCTGACCCGCTTTGACGATACGCAGGCTGTCGTCATCACCCCGGATACCGCTGTGCAGGCAGCGTCGGCACCGCAGGTGACCGGAAAAACCGGGTCTGACGCTGCGAAGTCGGCTCCCTCCGGTCTTGCAGGCGAGATTCTCGCCAAGACGAACGAGGTTCGCCGGGCAAACGGCCTCTCCGCGCTGAGCTATGCCGCTGACCTTCAGGGCTCCGCCGACACCCGTGCGTACGAGAGTGCGATCAGCTTCTCTCACACCCGTCCGGACGGTTCCTCCTGTCACAGCGTGATCGGCCGTGATTACCGCGTTGCCGGTGAGAATCTGCTTCAGGTCAGCAAGGAGCTGGCCTCCGTCGAGATTATTATGGATACCTGGATGAATTCCGACACCCACAGGGCAAATATTCTGCTCGCTGACTTCAGCCAGCTCGCGGTCGGGTTCTATGAACAGGACGGTGTCCTGTTTATCTCCCAGATCTTCCTTGGCTGACCTCCTTCAGAAGAATCAGGCTCCCCTCCCGGGGAGCCTTTTTTTATATGGTGTATCTGATCAGATCATAACGCCGGTAGCCTTTTTGCTCTTCTCCAGCGTGTCATTGAGGAGCTTGCCGGGATAATAGATCACCACGCCGACGAGCAGGCATCCGAGAGCGATCAGCATCAGCATCCTGACGTTGTCTGCAAAATAGCTCCCATAGAATCCCGACACCGCCTCCCGCATGGCGTCCATGGCGAACTTGAAAGGCATATAGGGGTAGAGGATCTTGAAGATCTTTGGCAGCACCTCAACCGGGTAGGTACCGCCGGAGCCCGCCACCTGGACCACCATGATGATGACCGAAGCCCCGAGCCCGGCGCTTCCCAGAGTGAACGCGAGCACATAATTGAGTGTGACAAAGCAGAAGCTTGTCGCAAGTCCCGCCAGCACGAAGTACCACGGATGGGCGCACTGGATACGAACATAGAGCAGGACACCGGCCACGGTGATCACCGCCTGAAGCAGGCCGCAGCAGAGGAAAAGCACATAGCGGCCGATATAGTGCTGCAGCATGTTCATTCTGCGAGGGCGGTACTTCTCCGGGATCCCTGTTTTCAGCAGGCAGGCGCAGAAGAGCGCCCCGACATACTGGGCCAGCACCGTGTAGAAGGGTGACATCTGGGAACCGTAAGGCTCTGCCGGATACAGCACCTCCTCGCTTACCTTCAGAGGGGAAGCGATATGGGAATCCAGCAGGTCTCCTCCGGAAGAGAGGACCTCCATCGCTTCCTTCAGGAACTGGCTCTGGGCCAGACCGCCAAGGAAATCCGCCAGCTCCAGCAGCTTTTTTCTGGCCTCATCCAGGTCTGCCTTTGCCTCCAGAATACGGCTCTCCACATTCACCATGGAGCCCGCCATGCTGTTGAGCTTCGCCGAAACCCCGTACAGACCGATCCCGAAAGCGTTCAGAGTCTCTGTGATATTCCCCGCCGCAGCCTCTATCCGATCCAGAGCTTCGATCAGGCGCTGCCCCAGGAGCGCGCTGGCCGCCGCGAAGTCCTCCGTCATGCTTCCGAGGGCGCCGCTCACCGTGTTCACAGTCTTCCGAAGGCCTTCCAGCCGCTCGAGATCCACACCGGCGGCCGCGTCTGTCAGGTCCTGGTTCAGCTCGCCGATCCGATCGCTCAGGTTCCGCATCTCCTCGCTGAGCGCGTTCAGCCCCAGTTCCTGCATGCGGTCCGCCAGATCTGACGTGCTCTGCTGCATGTCCTTAAGGCTCTGCTGCGCATCCGTCACTCCGCCGAAGAGGAACTTCTGAAAGTCTTCCGGAGTGGCGGTCGCGTCGTTGAGGCGGTTAAGAAAATCGCTCAGATTTCCGCTGACCGTCTGCAGCGCTTTGCTGATTCCTTCGATCCCGGCCTGCTGCGCATCTGTTGCCTCGGTCACCTTCTCACCGACATCCGCGCTGGCATCCGCCGTCAGAAACACGGTCTCCGACATGCTGTAGGTCAGGCGGGAGGAGGCCAGAAGCAGCGTGCTGGTGGCGTTCGCAACCCCGACCAGCGAATCCAGCATATCGTCTGCCTTTTCCAGCTCCATACTCAGGTCCACAAGCTTTTCGCTGAGTCCGGTGAGCGTGGTCTCTGCGTCGATGCCGTTGGCATTCAGAGCCGAGACCACCTCCGCCGCCGTGTTCGCCAGCGTCTGGAGGAAGGTCGTATTCACCTGTTCCTGCACCGCAGTTTTGGCTTTTCCGGTAATCTTCGGCGCAATGGCATTTTTCTTCTCGTTTTCATAATACTGCAGCTTCGGATGCTCAAACTTCAGGGTCATGAAGCTCACGATGTCCTTCGAGAAGGTATCCGGCACAATCACCGCGGCGTAGCAGTCTCCGCTGTATACGTGCGCAAGCGCTTCGTCCTGGGACTCGCAGAACACCCATCCGATCTGGTCGTTGGCCTTCAGCCCTTCCAGGAGCTGCTCTCCCACCTTCAGCTCAACCCCGAGAAGATCCGTCCCGCGGTCCCGGTTTGCCACTGCGACCCGGATGCGGGACGTGGCAGACTGTCCGTAGGGGTCCCAGTTGGAGAACACATTGAACCAGGAGTAGAGGCACGGTACGACACAGAGTCCCATCAGAATCACAAGAACCACCACACTGCTGAAGATACGGTGGGCGTCACCGTTGATGATTTTCCAGATGTTCCGCATGTCAGCTCTTTCTCCTGGAGCTGCCGTTTCCTGACAGCTCTCTCAGGAACTCGTCGTCCGTCTGCATTTTCCGGATCTCATGCTCCTCTCGTCCTGTCCCGGCTGTCGGCATCGCCCGCTTCTCGGGTTCAGACCTCTTCCCGGACGTTTTTTTCTTTTCCGCTGCAGGCTGCGGCCCGGATGAGGACGGTCTTTCCGTTCTGTGCCTGCCGGCCGCGGTCTCTTTGTGGATTTCTTCGTGCTTTCCCTCGGTCCGCTGCTTTCGGCCCGCCTCCTGCGCTTCCTTTCTCGCCTGATGCTTCTCCCGGATCTCCTCCGCCATCTGCGGGAGCTTTTCCGAGAGGACCGGCCTGATCGGAATCGGCAGTTCCTGAGGGTCGATCAGCCAGCCTTCTCCCTCCGCATCGACAGGCAGAAGATTGCCGAGCTCGATGTTTTCGGCCGGAGGAACAATCGTCTCCAGCTCCTCCAGGGTTTTCTTCAGGTCGTGGTCGGAATAGGCCGTGAAGATCAGCACCGCCGCAATGGCAAACATGCCGATGATCCAGAGGATCAGAAAGGCGATCCGGTTGGAATCCGTCAGTGTCTGGATGATGACCAGTATCACCGGCAGCAGCACCAGCAGAAGAAGGCCGGCCTTCAGGCTCTGCTCATTCCGGGCATGGGCTCCCTCGATATACGGTACAAAGTGCTCATACAGGGTTTTTCGCTCCGCATCCGTCCATACTGCCGTCTCACCTGACAGCACCTGCTCCGATACAGGTTCTGTCTCTTTCGGGTTCCGGTCTGCATCGATATGGGGCATTTTCGCTTCATGCGCTCCGCCTGCCGCCCGGACCGCTCCGTCGGCTGACGCGGGCGATGCGCTGTCTGAGATCTGCGGTTCTCCGGGCAGTGCCGCTTCCTGTGCTGCGGCCTCATGCCGGCCATGGGGCTGGGCCGTCCCCGCCGGTCTCTCTGTTCCGGCAGCTCTGCTTCTCCGATCACCCGGCATCACAGCACCCCGCTCTCATGCATCTCTTCCTCAACGAACTCGTTGACGCCGTGGAAGGGCATGCGCAGCACCAGCCCGACAAACAGGCCGAGCACGCCGAACACCAGAAGCTGTCCAAGATAGATCAGATAGTCGTACCGGTACAGCCCGCAGATCGCCTCCCGCATTGCATTGATCGCGTACGGATATGGGAAAAACAGATATACCTTGCTGAAGATCTCCGGCAGAATCTCGATCGGGTAGGAGCCGCTGGAACCCGCAATCTGCAGGATCATCACCACCACGACCACCGCCTTCCCCACGTCGCCGAAGGTCAGTACCATCGAATAGATCAGGCAGACAAAGACAAAGCTCGTCACCGCTCCTGCGAGGTAGAACAGCAGCGGGTGGCTGCATTCGACCCCCAGGAGGTGCATGTCTCCCCAGATGATGATGAAGGACTGGATCTGACCGAAGAAGCTGTAGGTCAGGAATCTCCCCCAGTACAGCTCCGCATGCGTCGCATTTTTCAGTCTCCTGCCGTCCGCCTCCACCTTGATCACCGCCGCCAGCACCACGCATCCGACCCAGAGCGCCAGGGTGGAATAAAACGGTGTCATCGCAGTGCCGTAGCTGTTGACAGGATAGATGCCTACCGTCTCAACCTCTACCGGGTTCGAGAGGAACACGGCAAACTCCTCCGGGTCGCCGTGCAGCATTTCGATCAGCGATTCGATCGTTTTGTCGTCTTTCGCCTCTTCCAGACGCTCGGTCAGCGTTTTCACCTCATCCCGCAAGTCCGACAGCAGATCGCCCACCTGCTTCAGGGTGCCGTTCAGGGCATAGAGCGTTCCGTCCGCCGCATACATCACGGGAGGAATCTCGTGTATGGTGATGTTCAGGCTGGTCATGATCGTCTGCAGCGTCTCCAGGTCTTCCGTCATGTTCTTGCAGATGCGTTCGATGGAGAGCTCCAGATTGTGTACGAGGTTTCTCGCGCCGCCCAGCATATTGATCAGGCCCCAGCGGAGTTCGTTCTCCCGCTCGGGTGTGGCGCCGGCCGCGATGACCTCCTGTGCTGCTTTGCACGCATCATTGATCTGCTTGAGCTTGGTCTCCAGCTGTTCCATCGCAGCCAGCGCCGCAACGACCGTGGCCGAACGGTTTTCCTTGGGGAGTCCCGCCTCCATCAGCGCCAGGTTCCGCAGGACCTCGTTGTTGCTGTCTATGAGCTGCTGCAGATGCTCGTAGCTCAGATTGGCTCCGTTCTGGAGGGCTTCCTGTTCCTCCGCCAGCTTCCGCTGGATCTCCCAGACCGGCTGCAGCAGTGTATACTGTGTCGTCAGCACAGACGCCTTTGCGCCCTCCAGATTGTCGATCTTATCCTGGAGGCTCACCTGCGCGATGTTGTCCCCGGCTGCGTGCAGATTTCCGCCCATCTCGATATTTTTCCGCTGCAGCGCGTCGATCAGCTCACAGTATTCCTCAAGCTTTTCCTCCAGCTTTTTCATCAGCCGGATCAGCTCGTTCATGTTCTCTTCCGTATCCAGATCGCCGACCGTCTCATCGATGCGGTTGAACAGGTTCTCGATCAGGATACCGAGATAGCGCAGCTGGATGTTGTGTTCCGCGGTTGACGCGGCGGTCTCGGTGATTTTATTTGCGATCGCGTTGGTTTTGGCGTTCTGTACGAAGGTGATGCTCGGCTTCTGGTCATAGAGCGCTTCCGTCAGGTTGTACATGTTCCTGCTGAGGTTCTCTCCCAGGATCAGCGCTCCGTAGTACCTGCCTGCACGCACGCCCTCCATGGCCTCCGTATAGTCCGCCGGCACCCAGTTGATGCTGGTTCCCGCCGCCATCTCATCCACAATCGCCCTGCCTTCGTTTCGGACCTCACCGTCCGGCATTGTATAGCCTCTGTCTCTCGTCACAAGTGCAATTGAGATATACCCCGTGCCCCCGTAGGGATCCCAGTTGGAGAAGATATTGAACCAGGCGTACAGGGCCGGGATGACGCAGAGAGCAATTGCAATAATAAAAGCAAAAAAGTGTTTCGCAATAGAAGTAAGATCGTCTGTGAAAATAGAAAGAATATTCTTCATCCGTCTCTTCTCTTGTCTATATCTTGTACTTGGAGTGGCCGTATTATACCATTTTTTGAGTCTGACTTCAATACTGCCGCGTTATACAAAGGCCTCCCGCATGTACAGACGGTCTCCCTTCGCACATCAGAACAGCAGGTCAGCCGCCATCTCCGCAAATCATAATCATGCAGAAAAGCTGCATTCTCTGTCCCTTCACGCAATTATTGCCTTTGTATTTATGCATTATTCTTGAATTTTCCAGAAAAAGCCGTATAATAGTGTAAAAATCGAAGATGTAGCCGGCAGCACATCGCAGAAAGGCTGTGATTCTCCTGAGATTTCTGTTTCCGTATCTCAAAAAGTACTGGCATACCGGGCTGCTCGCCATTCTCTTTCTGGTTGCCGAGATCGTTATTGACCTGTATCAGCCCCGCATGATGGCGCTGATCGTGAACGAAGGCATTCTCGGCCTATCGAACAGCGGCATCCCTGATCTGCATCTGATCATCACGACCGGCACAAAGATGCTGGCGCTGGTGCTCGTCTGCGGTCTCTGCGGGCTTCTCTCGGCGGTATTCACCAACATCACCGGCCAGGGCAGCACCAATGAGATCCGCAAACGCTGTTTCGACCGGATCATGCACTTTTCCTTCGACCAGACCGACAACTTCAGCACCGGGTCTCTGATCACGCGTGTCACCAACGATGTGACGCAGATCCAGCGCTTCATCACCCAGATGATCCGGGGTCTCACCCGTTGCGTGATGTTTTTTATCGGAGGAACCGCCGCCCTGCTCACGCTGGATACCAGCTTCGGTGTCATCGTTGCCTGTGCCCTCCCGCTGATTCTGCTCGATATCATCTTTGTGCTCTGGCGGACCAACCCGCTGTTCACCGTCCTGCAGGAGAGCCTCGACCGCCTGAACGGCATCATCCAGGAAGATGTGGCCGGGATCCGGGTCGTGAAGGCATTCATCCAGGAGAAGCGCGAAGAACAGCGCTTTGATGAAGCAAATCTGCATCTGGTCGACACCCAGTTCAATGTGCAGATGCTGCTGGCCTGCCTGCGCCCGGTCATGAACATCGTGCTGAACCTTGCCGTGGTCGGGATCATCTATGTCGGTTCGGTCCAGGTCCAGGCGGGCGACCTGGCGCCGGGCACCGTGATGGCAGCCATCACGTATCTCTCCCAGATTCTGGTCGGGATGATGATGCTGGCCATGATCTTCCAGACCATCTCCCGCGGTATGGCCTCCACCCGCCGCGTGCAGGCCGTGATCGAAACCGAATCTGAGATTCGCAGAGAAGCGAACCGGGATGGCTCTCTGCCTCAGGAGGACGGCAGCCGCGGCACGGTTCGCTTCGAGAATGTGAGCTTTGTCTATCACGACACGGGGAGCGAGATTCTTCATGATATCAGCTTCAGCGTTGCCTCCGGCGAGACCTTTGCCATCATCGGCTCCACCGGCTGCGGCAAGACGTCGCTGGTCAGTCTGATTCCCCGTTTTTATGATGCCGCCGAAGGACGTGTTCTGGTCGACGGGGTCGATGTACGGGCCTATGACCCGACCGTACTGCGTGAGAAGGTCACCGTCTGCCTGCAGAAAAGTGAACTCTTCTCCACCACCATCCGCGATAACATCCTGCTCGGCAGGCCGGACGCCACAGAGGACGCAGTCCGCGCCGCAGCAGCCTCAGCCCAGGCAGACGCCTTTATCCTGCAGCAGCCCGAGGGCTACGACACTCCCGTCGCCGAGCGGGGCATGAGCCTCTCCGGCGGCCAGCGTCAGCGTATCGCCATCGCCCGAGTCCTTCTGAAGCGGGGAGAAATTCTGATCTTTGACGACAGCACCAGCGCTCTCGATCTCAAGACCGAAGCCGAGCTTTATGCGGCGCTGGACCGGGACTATGCGGACGTGACCCGGATCATCATCGCCCAGCGCATAGCCTCTGTGCGCAACGCCGACCGGATCCTTGTCCTCGACCGCGGTACGGTTGCGGCTCTGGGCTCGCATGATGAGCTGATGGCGTCCAGCCAGGTCTACCGCGACATCTACGATTCGCAGCTGCGTGAGGAGGTGAGCGCATGAGTACTTCGTCCTCCCCGTCCTTCTCTTCTTCCTCTGTCCGCGACCGTTTCCGTCCGGGCAGCCATGCCGGCCGCGGCGCGCCGGTCGAGAAACCGAAGGATGCGAAAAACACGCTTCTCCGTCTCGCCGCATACTTTGCTCCGAACAGGACTTACGTGTTTCTGCTCGCGCTGGCCGTAGTGCTGGCCGTCGTCGCCAACGTCATCGCCCCGAGCCTGCAGAGCAGGGCGATCGACGATCTGGTCGGCGGCAGTTTTGGGGATGTTCCCCGCACCCTCGGGTGGATGCTTCTGGCCTATCTGATCAGCTGTGGAGCAAATCTCCTGCAGGGTTATTACTCGTCAAGGCTCACGCAGAAGGTCATCTACCGGCTGCGGCGCGATCTCTTCGCCAAGGTGATCTCGCTGCCGATTTCGTATCTGGACAGCCGCTCGCACGGTGACATGATGAGCCGTATGACCAACGACGCCGAAAACGTCTCGGGTGTCATCTCGTCAAGCCTTACCTCTCTGTTCTCCGCCGTGCTCACGCTGATCGGCACGGTTGTCATGATGCTGCATTTCAGCGTCCCGCTGACGCTGCTGACCTGCTCGACATTGGTGCTCTCCGTTGTCATGACCAACGTCATCACAAAGGCGATGCGGAAATACTACCTGCTCCGCCAGGAGCTTCTCGGGCGGCTCAACGGCATCGTGGAGGAAAAGGTCTCAGCCTGCAAGACCGTCACCGCCTATAATCTGCAGGATGAAGCCATCGGCGAATTCACCGCTGCCAGCGACCAGTATACCCGTACCGGTATCATCGGCGACATCATTGCCAGCGCCATGGGACCGCTGATGAACATGGTGAACAATCTCTCCTTTGTGATCGTGGCCGCTTTCGGCGCCTGGTTTACGCTGAAGGGGTCCATCTCGGTCGGTGTGATCTCGGCTTTTATCATCTATTCCAAGCAGTTCTCCCGCCCCATCAATGAGCTGGCTCAGCTCTATGGGCAGATTCAGACCGCTGTGGCCGGCGCCGAACGCATCTTCAGCATCATGGACGCAAAGAGCGAGGACAAGAGCGGTGACAGGAGCTTCGAGGTCAGAGACGGCATCATCGAGTTCAGCCACGTCAACTTCAGCTATGTACCGGGCAAGCGGATCATTCAGGATTTCAACCTCCGTGTGGAAGCGGGAAAGAAGATTGCCCTGGTGGGTTCCACCGGTTCGGGCAAGACCACAGTCGTCAACCTGCTGATGCGCTTCTATGATCTGGACAGCGGCTGCATCACCGTAGACGGCACCGATATCCGGGATATCTCTTCGGATGTCGTGCGCGATTCGATCGGCATTGTCCTGCAGGATACGGTTCTCTTTACCGACACAGTCCGAAACAACCTCAAGTATGCCGATCGTTCGCTGACCGACAAAGCCATGATCGAGGCGGCCGAGAGCTCCTACTGTGACAGAGTGGTCGACTCCCTGTCGGACGGATACGACACGGTCCTGACGGCAGCAGGGGCCAATCTCTCACAGGGCCAGCGCCAGCTTCTGACCATCGGGCGCGCCTTCCTCAGCTATCCGAAAATACTGATTCTGGACGAGGCCACCTCCTCCGTCGATACCCGGACCGAACAGCATATCCAGAACGCCATGGTAGAGCTCATGCGCGACCGTACCAGCCTCATCATCGCGCACCGGCTCTCAACCATACGGGACGCCGACCAGATCGTTGTCATGGATCAGGGGCAGATCATCGAAACCGGCACGCACGACGAGCTGCTCGCCAAAGGCGGAAACTACTACAGGCTTTACATGTCCCAGTTTGCCGGCAGGGAAACCTGATCGCAGCATGGCGGCAGTCGACGGTTTGCCCGCCTGCCATCCTCAGTCTGCAAAGCCGTTTAAAAATGCGTTCAGCCGAGGGATCCCCGCACGTCACATGACATGCAGGGATCCCTCGGCTGTATGGCAGGCTTTATGAGCCCTTACTCCGTGAGTTCGAACTTGTATCCGACGCCCCAGACGGTTTTCAGGTTCCACTTGTCGCTGACACCCTCGAGCTTCTCACGCAGGCGCTTGATGTGGACATCGACCGTGCGGGAGTCGCCGAAGTAGTCAAAGCCCCAGACCTCGTCCAGCAGCTGGTTCCTTGTAAACACCCGGTTTGGCGAGGAGGCCAGATGGTACAGCAGCTCCATCTCCTTCGGAGGCGTGTCCACCTTCTTTCCGTCCACCACCAGCTCGTACGAATCCAGATTGATGACCAGCTTGTCGAACTCCAGTTTCCGGTCCACAGGACCGCCCCTGGCGTCCGTCCGGCGCAGCACCGCGTGGATCCGCGCAATCAGCTCCTTCGGCTCGAAGGGCTTGGTCACATAGTCGTCAGCCCCCAGTTCCAGGCTGCCCACCTTGTCCTGGGTCTCCCCTTTTGCCGTCAGCATGATGACCGGGGTGGAAGCCTTCTCGCGGATGGCGCGCAGGATCTCGTTTCCGTCTTTGCCCGGCAGCATAATGTCCAGCAGCACCACGTCCGGCTGGAACAGATCAAAATCCCCCTCCGCCTTGTTTCCGTCCGAGGCGATCATGACATCGAAGCCATCCTTGACCAGATACAGCCTCAGAAGCTCCGCAATATTGGCGTCGTCTTCGACGATCAGTGCGCGTTTACTCATTTCCGTCCCTCCTTCTGTCAGGCATCATAACACAGTCTCCGTCTGCACTGATGAAGAGTTCGTAAAGTTTGCAGCACACGGATGGAGGCCGAGTGATACGGGAGCAGACACGCGCTGACGCCGGGCCGTATGCATTTAGAACATAAACTCATCCTCCGGCTCTTCTGCGGTACGGATCTTCAGCTTCTCTTTGGACCGTCTCAGGATCTCTCTCAGTTTCTCAATATCGGAGGCATTCAAGAGCCGGATTTCCATACCGAGCTCATCATACTCCGCCAGAGCAGTCGCGATATCCTGCTGCGTGATGAAGTCAGAATCCCGAAGCTTTTCCGCACACACATAAGCAATATGGGCGAGTTTCAGATTGTCGCTGTAATGCTCCCCGGCCGACGGGATGACCAGCTCCAGCTCCTGAGAAGTATCTGCAAGAGGTTCCTTATAGCGGAGCTTCACGGTTCCAAGTTCGTCCGAACCGGTGGTGACAATCTTCCGGTATTTATAACCGTTTTCTCTCGCCGGGGTATCCGCTCCTTTCATCTCCAGTTCATACAGCGCCACGCAGTGGCCTCCGGAGCCAAAGGGTTCGGAAATCACGCTGTCATTCCTGAAGTCACCGTGGGAGAGCTCACGGTTCTCAAAACCGAGAAGGCGGTAAGAAGAGACGATTTCGGGGTTAAACTCCACCTGCGCCTTGACGTCCTTGGCAATTACGTTCGTGAGGGAAGCGTAGTCATCGCGTATGCTCTTCTGAACGTCAGCCAGATTATTGATGACCCGGTATACTCCGTTTCCGTGCTTGCTCAGCACCTCCAGCTTGTCATCCTTATAATTGCCGATTCCTGTACCGAGAACGCTGAGAAACAGGCCGTTTTTCTTCTTCGCTTCGATGAGCTGTTCCAGCCCGCCCTTATCCGTGATACCGAAGTTCAGGTCTCCGTCCGTGATCAGAATCACCTGATTGTTTCCGTCCGGGATATAATACTTCTTTCCGATCTGATAGGCACGCTCGATGCCGGAGGAGCCATCCGTATAACCGTCTATCTCGATACCAAGCAGCTTTTCGAGAATCGTCTTCCTGTCTCTGATCTCATCTTCAACCGTAAAACCGCTGAGTATGAGCTTGTCCTCACAACTGTAGGTCACAAAGCTGAAGGTATCTCCCTTATTCAGTTTGCTCACAATTGTGGAGACCGCTGCCTGGGTCTGCACGTTTTCCGAGTACATGCTTCCTGAAACGTCCAGCAGCAAAACGATATTCTGCTTCTCCCTGGTTTCTTCCCTGCCCTGTACATGGAGATAGAGCAGCCTGTTCCCGGAGTCCAGCTTTTTCAGCTCTGAAGAAAGCCGGAACATCCCCTCTTCAGGTTTCTCCTCCCTGTACCGGAAATAATTGAGAAACTCCTCGATCCGGACCATGTCTTTGGTGATGCTGCAGCGGTTGCGAAGCTGGTTCAGAAGAATGCCGGCGGATGCCGTATTTGTCGTCATACGGAAGGTTGACGTGGCATGGTCCAGACTGGGTCGGAAATGCTTCTCTTCGATGGTTTCATAGTCTTCGGTGGATAAGGAAAATGACATCGTATCCATGAACGCGTCATCAACCTCAAAACTGCCTGCGAAGCAGGGCGCAGCCATCGGACCCGGTGAAGGGACCGAATAGCAGACGTCTTCTTCAAACAGATCCCCGTCATCCTCCATGTCTAAAAAAAGAGATGGCTGTCCGCCGCTCAGACTGCAGCGTTCGACAGGGGCCGGCTCGGGTTCATTTTCTGCCGGTTCCGTTATCTCGCGATACAGTCCCGGGATGGTTACTGCACCTTTGGCGTCGCCGTATGTGTACAGTGACAAAACAGCCGCAGTGACATCCTCATATCCCAGGCTGATATAGTAATTGTACCGCGCTCTCTCCTCTTCTGTTTTCGTTCTCCAGTCAATTCTGTCATTCATTGCCGGATACCTCCATGTTCATATTGTTTTGTACATGTGGCAGTATACCATGTCATAGGGAGCAAAAGGTCAATTGCCGCTTGACCTTTTGCTCCGGGCCTGGCTGATCCGGGAAGAATCAGGCGTTTGCGTCAATCAGCTTCTGCCAGAAAACCGCCTGCTCCACCGGGGTCAGATGGTAATAGCAGGAGCTGAAAAAACTGCGGACGATCTCCTTCTCGCTCTTCGTCCCGAGATTCCGGATCTTCTTCAGTCCGTCCTCAATCTCCATGATTTCCTTCACCCGGCCGAAGGTCCTGGCATTCGCTCTCATCAGCGCATTGGATGAGCGCACGGAGAGATTCATCTCTTCTATGGGAAGTTCTGCCATGTGCGATTTATAGGGCACCCTGACATCCCTGCCCGGAAAACGCTCCTGAAGGAAGTAACAGATATCTGTATGCGCCGCCTCTTCCCGAAGGCGGCTTGCCTCGGGAGATATATTCTTTGGGATAAACGGCTTTGTCGCTGCCGGCTGCTCGCTCTGTCTGGCCGACGGGTCCCAGCTGATCCAGGATCTCCCCTCCAGGTAGGCCGCATAGGATGCATCATCCAGTTGGAAAGTTCCCCAGCGTGTTTTGACAATATGCTGTTCCGAATACATAAAAAAACACCTCTTTTCTGTCATACTCCCAGAAAACAGGCGCAAAAATACCAGTCGCGGGACTGGTATATACCTGTCGTACAAGCTTTGGCACCTTTCTCTCCGGGAGGTTGCCGTGCGGTCATAGGGCTTGTCCCTCGCGCATCTC
>JAILFJ010000162.1 GCA_024697625.1 Oscillospiraceae bacterium | reverse complement strand
AGGCGTTCACCTTCACTCTTGCCCCGGTCCCGCTGAGAAAGCCGCAGCCGTCGTACGGCATGTACATGCGGTAGAAAGGGTTCTTTCCCTTAACCACATACAGCCAGCCTGCCTTTTCAAGTCTGTCCAGGAATGCCTTGCCTTCCCGGGTGCGTCCCTTCTTTTTGAGGAAACGCTTCGCCGCGGCATGCCTGTCCCCCATCTCCCCCATCTCGAAGGGCAGCTCCATGTCCTCAGGGATGTGGAAGACATACATCATGCCGAACACGGCCGGAGCCACCGCCATGAAGAAATCCCTGTATATGGAGGCTATGTGCTCAAGCGCTTCCCGGGTAATGGGAGGGCGCACGAAATCCAGCTGCTCCCAGCTGTCCAGCCGGACAGCCTGCACCTTCTGCAGTTCCCCGTTGGGGTATCTGTACTCTTTAAGGATACTGTTCATTTGATATCATGCTTATCCATAAAGCGGAACACCCGTTCCGCTGAATTGACTCCCGTTCTGGGTCCTTCGCTCATGATGGCTATGTCTGCTGCGGCAGTTGCGAACTCCGAAGCGTCCTTCAGTTCCGCTCCCTGTGACAGCGCGTAAACGAAACTGCTGTTGAAGGTGTCGCCCGCTCCCGTCGTGTCCACTACCTCGACATCGTACACCCCGGTGGAAAGCTAGCCTCTGCCGTTACGACTCTGCTTCCTTTGCTTCCGAGCGTCTCAACGAGGATCCCGGTTCCGAGGCCCATCAGTTCCTCCTCCAGTTCACAGGTGCTCTGCCCCTCGGCGTACTTCTCCAGCGCCGTGGTGTTCATGAACACAAGATGCGCCAGTTGCAGATACTCCCGCCAGTCCTCTGTATAGCCGGTGGTCTCGCAGTCCATGACCAGCTTGCCGCCGCGGCGCCTGTGCTCCTCAAGGAGCTCCGCCATGCCTTCATAGGACTTAATGTCCGGGATGATGGTATAGATGTATTCCGCTCCGAGCAGGAAATCCTTCTCCTCCTCAGTCAGGGGAAGAACGTCCTTGTCCCCTTCCGCCACCAGTATGGTGCGTTCCGCTCCGCTGCGGAAGATGAAGCACTTGGTGTCCTTCCTGCCGGGGATCAGACGTGTCATGGAGACGTCCACACCGTAGCTTTCAAGATCCTCCATGAGGAAGCGGGCGTCTTCATCGTCTCCCATCGCGGCAAAAAGGTACACCGGATAGTCGTAGCCTGCCAGGACGCAGGCGGCGTTGGCTACCATTCCTCCGGGGACGTTGCACACAAAGGAGCCCAGGAACTTCCCTCCCTCCTCAGGCCACTCGGACACTTCGTAATAGGCGTCCACGCAGGGCTTTCCCAAATAAACGGCATATCCTTCGCTCATTATTCTATTCTCCTGCCGAAAAGATCTTTTTGAATGCTTCCAGATTCGCGGATACTGTTCCTTCCGCCTGATAGATGGCAAACTCAACTCTTTTGAAGATCCCGTCAAACTCCGCAAGAACGGTTCTCCACGCCCTTGCCACGGTCTCCGGATCGTTGCGGAACGCTCCGCATCCGAAAGCTCCAAGCACAAGGGCGTCGTTTTTGTTTGCGGCGGCAACGCTAAGGATGTGCTCCGCTCTCTTCACGTGGACCGCGTACAATTCCGCCGGACTCATGAAAGCTCCAGCCCCGAAGCCTCTCATGTCCGGTGCAGCGCAGGTGAGCACGTCGACCCTGCGCCATTCATCCTCTGGGAGCCTCTCTGGAACAAGGGAGTCTGTCTTGCAGATCACCACTCCCGGGGTATAGATGACCGCATCGCTGGCCCTGTTGTCACAGTGTCTCGCGTGGAAACCGTAGAAATCGTCCAGCGCGTCATATCTGTCAAGAAGCGGATAGAGGGTGGAACATCTGCAGAGGCATTCCTCCTGCGCTGAGGCTCCCGTCGCGACCCCTCCGCCGGGGGTGAAAGCGTTGGCAAAACTGAGTACCGCCACTTTAACCTTCGGTTCCTCTTCCAGCAGGGAAACAGCCGCTTCGAAGGTCCTTTTGCCGCTGAGGGTGATGGCGGTATCATGGCGCTTCCTCCTATCATAGGGTGGATAGTCGCCGCTCTTGTAGACTGCCGTACCGGCCTTTGAAGCCTTGATGGCAGCCCTAAGGGAGGGATCCGAACCGCACCATTGCATGGTGTCCCTGAACACCCTGATCCTTTCGCTTCTCGGATCTTCCATCTCTTTCTCCTTTTCTCAGCCGAACAGTTCCGCAGTCTTCTCCATCCTGTCTGCCACCTCCACTCCGAATGGGCACCTGCTCTCGCAGCTGCGGCACCCGATGCACTCATCCGCCCTGTGCTCGAGCAGCATGTAGTGGGAGCGGACGGACGCAGGTACTTCCGGCTGCATGACGGCAAGATCGTAGTATTTGTTGACCATTGGGATGTCTATCTCCATGGGGCAGGGCTTGCAGTGGCCGCAGTAGGTGCACTGACCGCTGTACGCGTGCCTGGGCGCGCCTGCCAGCACGGTGGCATAATCCTTCTCGTCCTCTGAAGCAGTCTCATATCTCACCGCATCGTCCACCTGCCCGGGTGTGTCGAAGCCCGCCATGACGGCAGCGACGGCAGGTCTCGTGAGGGCATAATGGAGACACTGGACCGGTGTGAGAGCCACGCCGAAGGGGGATCTGGCGGCGTCGAGCAGCCTGCCTCCCGCGAAGCCCTTCATTACCGTGATGCCGAGGTCGTTCTGTTCTGCCGTCCTGTAGAAATCCGCTCTCTCCGCGTCTATGCCTCCAAGGGAGGGGTCGAACTCCTCGGCGAACATGTCGTCCAGGTTCTCGGTAGCCGGGAGCATGTCAAAAGCCGGGTTGACCGCGAAGAGTATCATCTCTATGAAGCCGCTGAGGGCGGCTTTCTTTCCTATCTT
>JAILFJ010000156.1 GCA_024697625.1 Oscillospiraceae bacterium | reverse complement strand
CAAAAGACTCGCACAGGCCGGATACTACAGTATCCTTAACCGGTACGAGTCTCTGCACTTATGCGATTGAACCGCCGTGTACCGAACGGTACGCACGGTGGTGTGAGAGGTCGGGGCTCATTCAGCCCCTCCTACTCGATTTTCTGTCTCATTCCACGGTGACGCTCTTCGCGAGATTCCGGGGCTTGTCCACGTCCAGGCCCTTTGCCACGCTCATGTAGTAGCCCAGCAGCTGAAGGGGGATCACGGCAAGGCTCCCGATGAAGTGGGAGTCCACCTTCGGCACATAGACCGTGAAGTCGTCGGTGTCCTCGACACTGTAGTGCCCGTAGCTGGTCAGGCCCATCAGGTAAGCACCTCTTGCCTTGCACTCGGCCATGTTGCTGACGGTCTTCTCGTAAAGACTGCCCTGGGTGAGGACACCGATGACCAGGGTGTTGTTTTCGATCAGGCTGATGGTGCCGTGCTTCATCTCACCGGCGGCGTAAGCCTCGCTGTGGATGTAGCTGATCTCCTTCATCTTGAGGCTGCCCTCCAGGCTGATGGCATAGTCCAGGCCGCGGCCGATGAAGAAGATATCCCTGGCCATCGAGAACTTCGAGGCGAACCACTGGATGCGCTCCTTGTCCTCCAGAACACGCGTCATCTTGTCCGGGATGGACTTCAGGTCCTCAATATAGGCGCTAAGGGCCTCCTCCGTGATTTCTCCGCGGACCAGCGCGAACTGAAGCGCCAGGGTGTACATCGCCATAAGCTGGGCACTGTAGGCCTTGGTCGTCGCAACGGCGATCTCCGGGCCGGCCAGGGTATAGAAGACGTTGTCCGCCTCCCGGGCAATGGTGGAGCCCACCACGTTCACGATGGCCAGAGTCCGCACTCCGTTCGCCTTTGCCTCCCGGAGCGCGGCGAGGCTGTCGGCGGTCTCGCCGGACTGCGAGATGACGATGACAAGCGCATTGGGATCCAGCAGCAGCCTGCGGTAGCGAAACTCCGAAGCCAGCTCCACCCGGGTCGGCAGCTCGGCAAGATCCTCCAGAATATACTGCGCCGCCATGCCCACGTGCCAGGCGGAACCGCAGGCGACGATGTGGACGGAGGAGACCTCGGCCAGCAGTGCATCGCTGAGACCCGCGCCGGAGAGGTCGATCCGGTCCTCCTTCAGGACGCTGTTCAGCGTATCGCGTACGGCGGCGGGCTGCTCGTGGATCTCCTTCAGCATGAAGTGCTCGTAACCGCCCCGCTCGGCGGCTTCGGCATCCCAGGTGATCTCTACGGGCTCGTGCTCCACCAGGTCGCCGTTCAGGTCATAGAAGCTGACCTCGCCCGGCGAGAGCCGGGCCACCTCCAGGTTTCCGATATAGTAGACCTGCCGGGTGTACTTCAGGATCGCGGGCACGTCGGAGGCGAGGTAGCTCTCCCCGTCGGCGATGCCGAGGATCATGGGGCTGTCCTTGCGGGCGGCAAAGATCTCGCCGGGGAAGTCCCGGAACATCAGGGCCAGCGCATAGGAGCCTCTGACACGGACCATGGTGCGTGTGATGGCGTCCACGGGCCCGATCTTGTACTTCTTATAATAATAATCCACGAGCTTCACGACGACCTCGGTGTCGGTCTCGGAATAGAAGATATAGCCGTGGCGCAGAAGCTTGGCCTTCAGCTCGGCATAGTTCTCGATGATTCCGTTATGGACGCCGACCACATCCGATTCCACCGCTCCCGAGCCCGAGCCGGTACAGTTGCCGCTGACATGGGGATGGGCGTTGGTCTGGCTGGGCTCGCCGTGGGTCGCCCACCGGGTGTGTCCGATGCCGCAGGTCCCCGCGAGGGAGTTGCCGTGGTCGGTTTTTTCCGACAGGTTCCGCAGTTTTCCGGTGGATTTCACCACTTCCGCGAGCTTCGTCCCGTCCCGTACGGCAAGGCCGGCGGAGTCATAGCCGCGGTATTCCAGCTTCTGCAGTCCCTCCAGCAGGATCGGCGCGGCCTGATGCGCGCCCGTGAATCCGACGATTCCACACATTGTCGTTCTCCTTCAATAATGAGTTCTGCCTTTCACGGCATGATCTGTATCTCACGGCATGATAATCATCCGCTGAGGCGCATGATACCACGGATTCTCCTTCCGTACAAGGGGCATCTGCGGCCGGAGCGGATGCGAACAGAATCAGATGCGTACTGTCGGATGCGGCCGGCCGCACCGACGCACGAAAGGGTCCGACCGCTCTCCCCGGGCGGCAAGGGGGCGGCAGCGTTCAGCCCAGGGATGCGCGGATGAGGCCGAGAAACAGCGGATGGGGACGGTTGGGCCGGCTCTTGAACTCCGGATGGAACTGAACGCCGAGGAAGAAGCGCTTTTCGCTGAGCTCCACCGCCTCGACGATGCTTCCGTCCGGGGACAGGCCGCAGAGGCACATGCCGTGCCCGGCCAGGATCTCCCGGTAATCGTTGTTGAACTCGTAGCGGTGCCGGTGCCGTTCCCGGATCTCCTCCGTGCCGTAGCAGGACCGCATCCGGGTGTCGGATTCGATCCGGCAGGGATAGGCGCCGAGGCGAAGCGTCCCGCCCTTGCTGACAAGGTCGCTCTGGTCCGGGAGAAAGTCGATGACCTTGTGGGGGGATTCCGGGTTCAGCTCTCCGGAGCTCGCGTCTTCAAGACCGCAGACATGGCGGGCAAATTCGATCACCGCGACCTGCATGCCGAGACAGATCCCCAGATAGGGGATGTCCCGCTCCCTCGCGTACTGTGCGGCTGCGATCATCCCCTCCACGCCGCGGTCGCCGAAACCGCCGGGGACAATCAGCCCGTCGCAGCCGGCCAGCACGGCCTCGGCAGTTGCGGGCGTCACATCCTCGCTGTCGATCCAGCGGATGTCCACCTTTGCGCCGCAGCTGTACCCGGCATGGCGCAGGGCTTCGGCGACGGAGAGGTAGGCGTCGTGCAGCCGGACATACTTTCCCACGAGCCCGACAGTCACATGCCGGGTGACGGAGCGGGTGCGCTCGACCATGGCCTTCCACTCGGTGAGATCCGGAGCCCGGGTCCAGAGCCCCAGCTCCCGGCAGGCGATCAGCGAGAAGTCATGCTCCTCCAGCATGAGCGGCGCTTCGTACAGATCGGGCAGCGTGCGGTTCTCGATGACGCAGTCCGGCTTAACGTTGCAGAACATGGCGATCTTTTGAAAGATTGCCGGCTCCAGCGGCTCGTCGCAGCGCAGCACAATGATGTTCGGGGCGATGCCCATGCCCTGCAGCTCCTTTACCGAGTGCTGGGTCGGCTTGGTCTTGTGCTCGTCGCTGCCGTGCAGGAAGGGCACCAGCGTCACATGGATAAAGAGCGTATTCTCACGGCCCTGCTCCAGGCTGACCTGGCGCGCGGCCTCCAGAAAGGGCTGGCTCTCGATGTCGCCGGTGGTGCCTCCGATCTCGGTGATGACCACGTCCGCGCCCGTCTCTTCCCCCACGCGATAGATGAAGCGCTTGATCTCTCCGGTGATGTGGGGGATGACCTGTACGGTCTGCCCCAGATACTCGCCCCGGCGCTCCTTGTTCAGGACGTTCCAGTAGACCTTTCCCGTGGTCAGGTTGGAATAGCGGTTCAGATCCTCGTCGATGAAGCGCTCATAGTGGCCGAGATCCAGATCTGTCTCACTGCCGTCCTCAGTGACGTAGACTTCGCCGTGCTGATAAGGGCTCATGGTGCCGGGATCCACATTGATGTACGGATCCAGCTTCTGCGCCGCCACCTTCAGCCCGCGGCACTTGAGCAGCCGACCGAGAGAGGCTGCCGTGATTCCCTTTCCGAGGCCGGAGACCACGCCCCCGGTCACAAAAACATATTTGCTCATCCGTCTGTCCTCCTGTGCTTCCGGCAACCTATTCTCCGCTGGCTCCGTAGTTGGAGAGCACGCGTGCGGAGGGGTCGTTGACCCTGCAGCCTTCCCAGTCCGGGTTCGGCATCCAGAAGTCACGGATCATCGCCGCCTGACCGGGATAGTATTTCTCAAAAATATCGCGGTAGAGCAGGCTTTCCTTGGTAAAGGGAGGGCAGTAGCTGTATCTCTGTCTGCCGGCCCGGAATGCCGCGTCCGAGTACCGCATCTCGGCATATTCCTTCAGGTCGTCCACCATCGAGTGTCCCACCGCGTCCGAAAAGGCCGCCTTCTGGCGCCACAGAATCTCGTCCGGCAGGATATGATCCTTCTCAAAGGCGTGCCGAAGCAGGTACTTGCCCATGTTATAGCTGTTAAGCTTCAGCTCCGGGTCGATCCGCATGACGTAGCGGACAAAATCCAGATCGCCGAAGGGGACCCGCGCCTCCAGGGAGTTGACCGAGATGCAGCGGTCCGCCCGCAGCACGTCGTACATGTGCAGCTCGTCGATCCGCTTCTTGCTCTCCTGCTGGAAAGCCTCTGCCGAAGGGGCAAAGTCGGTGTACTTGTATCCGAAGAGCTCGTCCGAGATCTCACCGGTCAGAAGGACCCGGATATCGGTGTTCTCATGGATCGCCCTACAGCAGAGATACATGCCGAGACTGGCGCGGACGGTTGTGATGTCCCAGGTGCCCAGGATCCGGATAACCTCCTCCAGCGAGTCCAGCACCTCCTGCCGGGTCATGTGAAAGGCGGTGTGCTCCGCCCCGATATAGTCGGCTGCGATCTGGGCGTATCGGAGGTCGATCGGGTCCAGATCCATCCCGATGGCGAAGGTGCGGATCTTCTTTCCCAGGAGCCTGGAGGCGATCGCGCAGACCAGCGACGAGTCCAGCCCGCCGGAGAGCAGAAAGCCCAGCGGCGCATCGGCGTCCAGACGCTTCTCCACCCCGGCGATCAGCTTCTCGCGGATGTTTCGGCACACGGTCTCCAGGTCATCGGGCAGACAGCGGTCCACGGTCGTCAGGTCCGCGTAACGGACAAACTTTTCACCGTCGAAGTAATGTCCCGGAGGGAAGGGCAGAATCTGCCGGCAGAGACCTTCCAGGTTCTGTGCCTCGCTGGCGAAGGCAATACTGCCGTCCGAGAAGAAGCCGTAATACAGCGGGCGAATCCCGATGGGGTCGCGGGCGGCGATCAGGCAGTCTCTGTCCCCGTCGTACAGGATGAGGGCGAATTCGGCGTCCAGATGCCCAAACATGCCGAGACCATATTCCCGGTAGAGAGGCAGAAGCAGCTCGCAGTCGGAATCACTGGCGAAACGGTAACCCATCTCCTCCAACTCCTTCCGCTGCCCGCGCCAGCCATACAGCTCGCCATTGCAGACGACCATGTTCTTCCCCAGTGAGAACGGCTGCATCCCGCTCTCATGCAGGCCCATGATGGCGAGCCGGTGGAAGCAGAGCAGGCCGTTGCCCGCCTTCTCGATCCTTGTATCGTCCGGGCCTCTGGATTTTGTCCGGTTAAAGAAAGGCAGGATCTCCTTCGGAGAATAGAGATCAGAAAGAAAGCCCATCACACAGCACATTGCAATCCCTCCATCCAAATAAAAAGGATTCCTCTGAGCAGCTGAGCCTTAAAGAGGAATCCCAGAATAAAGGAAGGATAGCACAAGCGATAAAAGAAAGAAAATATCGGTTCTGTTCCGTTATCATACGGAAAAAGTATGATAACGCAGGATAGAGAGCGCTGTAATCAGACAGAACCCGCAGACGAAGTATTACAGGTACGGCGTATTCTCAGGAGGCAGATACTCCTCTTCCGGCATCCAGTAGGACTGGGTGCCGCTTTTCTCTTCTTCCAGGCAGTCCTGAACATAATTCACGAATTCTCTCGAGATATCCGAGAGGTTCTGATTGCGGTTCCAGACCAGCGCATAGCCGATCTGTCTCGCGCTGTCCGTGATGATCTTTGTCACGAGAAGCTCATTATGTGTATAGGTCGTCATGGGATAGATACAGATCCCGGCGTTGCGCTCCGCCAGCGCCACGACATCGATATAGTTGGACAGGTCCCCGACGATCATCGGCTCGGCGCCGACCTCGGAGAACCACTTTCGGATGGTGTCGGTCCGGTAACGGCGGCTGGGGATAAAGAGGGGCTGACCTACGAGCTTCTTCAGAGGCAGGAAAAGGCCCTCCTCCTGTGCCAGAGGGTGATCTTTTGAGAAAACGGCCGTCCAGGGTCCGCGCCCAACCCGGAAGCCCTCCAGCAGCTCGGCGTTATACGGGGTCGCAATCAAGGCGATATCTGCCAGACCGCGGTGCAGGCGTTCCAGAGCTTCGTCGCCGCTGCCGTTCCACAGGTGGATGCTCACCTTCGGAAACTCTTCGCGGAAGCCCGCGATCCATCTGGCCAGCAGATAGGGGCCGCGGCCTTCCACCAGACTGATGTTCAGGTTCCCGACCAGACCCTCCATCGAGTGGATTTCCTGCCGGGTCTGCTCCGACAGCTCCAGAATCTGCCGTGCCCTTCGAAACAGGAGCGCACCGGCATCGGTGATGGTCAGCTGACGCTTTCCGCGGATGAAGAGCTGGACCCCGAGCTCTTCTTCCAGACTCTTGATCTGTGCCGATAGAGGCGGCTGGCTCATGTTCAGTCGCTCTGCCGCACGGGTGAAGTTGCGCTCCTCTGCGACGGCCACGAAGTAATTCAGCGATCTCAGATCCATGGTCACAGCCCCCTTTATTGATATCGTTCCATTCTGCAATTCAAAATTCTCTGTATTATAGCATAACTTAAAAAAATTTAACAATATAAATATGATAAGTTCTATCATATTTTTTTTGTATGATAGAACGGCAAAAGAAAAGAACTGCGACTCGTATTTCGTTCCGATATGATTACCATACAGAAACCCGTATTTCTCAAAAGCCGAAGATAATGCTATCGTTTCTATGATTATCCTGTTGCATGAAAAACGTTGATACAAGAATAAAGGAGGGATATCCGATGAGCGAGCAGAGTATCATCAGCACAGGGATCAAAGGTCTGGACCGGTCATTGGACGGCCTGAGAGAGGGCGATACCGTAACCTGGCAGATGGAGGATATCGGGGATTACATGTATGTTGCCACCCAGTTTGTCGTGGATGAGGCGCTGACCGGCCGGCCGATGGTATATCTCCGCTTCGGCGACCATGACGAGCTGATCCCGACCGAGGTCCTGAAGGCGCGCGGCGCGAATATCACAAAGGTGGTTCTGGACCCGTCGGTGGGTTTCGAGACCTTCTCGGTGCAGGTGCACCGTGTCGTCACATCGCAGCCGCCGGACTGCTTCTTCCTCTTTGACTGCCTGTCGGAGCTGCAGCGCTACTGGTTCTCGGACCTGATGGTCTGCAACTTCTTCTGCCTGACCAGCGAGCTGATCACGGCCCGGGGCGCGCTGTGCTATACGGCACTGCGCTACGAGCGGCACACCTACGAGACGATCTCGCGCATCCGGCACGCCACATCCGTCCTGCTGAACATCCGCACGCTGGACGGCTGCACCTATATCCACCCGGTCAAGGCAAACGGGCGCCACAGCCGGGACATGTTCTTCCCGCTCAGGATCCACGGAAGTCACTGCGAGGTCGTCACCTCCAGCAGCGAGACTTACGCCATCTTCGATATCTTCACCCAGACGGGCGAGAGGAGAGATTGCTGGGACAGTATGTTCGACTCGGTGCGGCCGGGGCATCCGGAGCCGACAGACGCGGACGGGATCGCCCTGAAGGAGAACATCCTGCGCTGCCTTCTCGGAACGGAACCCCAGCGTCTGGAGCTCTGCCGGAAGTATTTTTCGGTCCGGGATCTGATGGAGATCAAGCGGCGCGAGATCGGGACCGGCTGCATCGGGGGCAAGTCGGTGGGGATGCTGCTGGCGCGGAATATCCTGCGGGACACCGAGCCGGAGCTCTATGCCGGACGGATCGAACCGCACGACTCGTACTACATCGGCGCGGACGTTTTTTACACCTACGCGGTACAGAACAACACCTGGGAGCTCCGGACCCGCATGATCGAGCCGGAGGACTACATCCGCATTGCGCCGGCTTTCCGCGAGAGGCTTCTGCACGGACAGTTCATGCCCACGATACGGGAGCAGTTCCTGTCCATGCTGGAATACTTCGGCCAGTCCCCGATCATCGTACGCTCGTCTTCGATCCTGGAGGACGGGATCGGAAACGCCTTTGCGGGGAAATACGAGAGCGTCTTCTGCCCGAATCAGGGCAGCCTGGAGGAGCGCTATCAGGTCTTTGAAGATGCGGTGAGGACGGTCTACGCCAGTACGGTCAGCCCGGAGGCGATCCGCTACCGTGCGGACCGGAATCTTCTGAACCGGGATGAGCAGATGGCCCTGCTGGTGATGCGCGTCAGCGGAGACGTCCACGGAGACTACTATTATCCCCATGTGGGGGGTGTCGGCCACTCCATCAACCTCTATGTCAACGGGCCGCGGGCCAGTGAAGAGAACAGCGGAATGCTGCGCATGGTGTTCGGCCTGGGGACCCGCGCCGTGGACCGGGAGGCGGACGACTATGCGCACTTTGTGAATCTGGACGCACCGACCGCGCCGCCCATGGTGGAGTACGGGGACGAATACCGCTACAGCCAGCACAAGGTGGATGTGATCAGCCTCAGCGAGAACCGCTTTGAGACCCTGCCGCTGGAAAAGCTTGCCAAGTACAGCATGCGCACGGATGCCTCGCTGTTCATGGAGCCGGACACGGCGACCGCCGCGCGGTTCCGCGAGATGGGACTGTACAACGAGACGGTCCCGGATATCCTGAACTTCCGGAAACTGCTGCGGCGCACAGACTTTGCCCATGTGATGAAGCGCATCATGTCCACCATCGCCGAGAAGTACAACTATCCGGTGGACGTGGAATACGCCTGCAACTTCACCCAGCAGGGGGAGTACCGTGTCAACCTCCTGCAGTGCCGCACCATCCAGACCGGAGGCCTGGGCCAGGCGGGCGTCATGCCGCAGATGCGGGACTTCTTCTGGAGGACCCGCGGCAGCTTCATGGGAGGAAACACCGCCCTGCCGGTCCGCTTCGCGGTGTCGGTGAAGGTCGAGCCGTACCTTGCCCTGCCGGAGCAGCAGAAGTATGCCGTCGCGCGTGCGGTGGGGGAGCTGAACGGCATCCTGCAGAACCGCTCTGCGATCCTGATCGGACCGGGCCGCTGGGGAACCACTACGCCGAGCCTGGGGGTTCCCGTGCGCTTTGCCGAGATCAGCCACTACAGCTGTATCTGCGAGCTGGCGTACAGCTCGCACGGGCTCAGGCCGGAGCTGAGCTACGGGAGCCACTTCTTCCAGGACCTGGTGGAGAGCGGCATCTTCTATTGCGCCCTGTATCCGGGTGTGAATGGGTGCGAATTCGATGAGGCGCTGTTTGACACCTGCCCGAACCGCTATACGGAGCTGACGGGCGACACAAAACTGGAAGAGGTGATCCGGGTGTACGACCTGGGGGAGAGGACCATTCTGTATTCCGAAATCAAGAGCCAGGAGTGCGTGCTGGGCACGGTAGACGGAGGAAAGACGGACTGAACCCTGCAGCTCCGGGTCGGCTGAGGGGATAACTATAGGTTATTCGTATGATAAAGCCTATGTTTTCCGTATTGTTTTTTCCTCTGCGCTTATGATATTGTACTCGATCATTCACTATGCAGCCAGGAAACGAGGTACTGTCATGGAGAACCGTCAGATTGATTCCTATCCGCTTTACCGTCCGTCCTTCGAGCATGACTCCTGCGGCATCGGCGCGGTGATCAGCATCCGGGGCGAGGCAAGCCACCGCACGGTGGACGAGGCCCTGCGGATTGTCGAGAAGCTCCAGCACCGGGCCGGCAAGGACGCCTGCGGAGAGACAGGTGACGGCGTCGGGCTGATGATGCAGATCCCGCACAGGCTGATGCTGCGGGCGGCAGGGGAGTGCGGCATCGCCGAGCTGGGCCCGGCCCGGAGCTACGGTGTCGGCATGATCTTCTTTCCACAGGATACGCTGAAGTGCCTGCAGGCGAAAAAAATGCTGGAGATCATCGTGGAGCGCCACGGTGTGGAGTTTCTGGGCTGGCGTCAGGTCCCGGTCTGCCCGGAGGTGCTGGGCCGGGCCGCAAGAGAGGCGATGCCCTGCATCATGCAGTGCTTTGTCCGCCGCCCGGCCGGGGTGGGAGAGGGGCTGGATTTTGACCGCCTGCTGTATATCATCCGGCGCGAATATGAGCAGAGCGACATCGGCACCTATATCGTCTCATTCTCGAGCCGTACCATCGTGTATAAGGGCATGTTTCTCGTCCACCAGCTCCGCTCCTTCTATCCGGATCTGCAGAGCGACGACTGCGAGAGCGCCATGGCGATGGTCCACTCGCGCTTCTCCACCAACACCAACCCGAGCTGGGAGCGGGCCCACCCCAACCGCTATATCATGCACAACGGTGAGATCAACACCATCCGCGGCAACGTGGACCGGATGCTGGCCCGCGAGGAGACCATGCATTCGCACACCATCGGGGACGAGGATATGGACCGCATCCTGCCGGTGATCGATCAGCGCGGTTCAGACTCCGCCATGCTGGACAACACGCTGGAGTTTCTGATGATGAACGGCGTGGAGCTTCCCCAGGCGGTGATGATGACCATCCCGGAGCCCTGGGCGAACGACACGAAGATGGAGCAGCCGAAGCGGGACTTCTACCGCTACTATGCGACGATGATGGAGGCCTGGGACGGCCCGGCGGCGATCGTCTTCTCGGACGGGGACAGCGTCGGCGCGGTCCTGGACCGCAACGGCCTGCGCCCCTGCCGCTGGTACCGGACGAAGGACGACTGCCTGATTCTGTCCTCGGAGGTCGGTGTGCTGGATCTCGACCCCGGCAGGATCGTCCGGAAGTCCCGGCTGCAGCCGGGCAGGATGCTGCTGGTCGACATGCGGCAGAAGCGCCTCATCGAGGACGAGGAGATCAAGCGCCGCTACGCGGAGGAGTGCCCCTACGGCGAGTGGCTGGACAGCTGTCTGATGCAGCTGGAAGACCTGCCGGTTCCGAACCTGAAGGTGCAGAAGCACTCGCAGGAGCTGCGTGACAAGCTCTACAAGGCCTTCGGATATACCTATGAGGATGTGAAGGACGCCATCCTGCCCATGTCAAGGAACGGGGCGGAGCCCATCGCCTCCATGGGGACGGACATCCCGCTGGCGGTGCTCTCCGAGGCGAGACAGCCGCTGTTCCGCTACTTCAAGCAGCTCTTTGCCCAGGTGACGAACCCGCCCATCGACACCGTGCGCGAGAAGATCGTGACCGACACGGCGGTGTATCTCGGCGCTTCCGGGAACCTGCTGGAGAGGAGAGCGGAGAACTGCTCGGTCCTGCAGATCCACAACCCGATCCTGACCAGCGTTGACCTCATGAAGATCCGGCATATGAAGCACCCTGCCCTCCGGGCGGCGACCATCTCGCTGCTGTACTACAAGCGCACCCCGCTGGAGAGCGCTGTGGAGAGACTCTTTGTCTCCTGTGACCGGGCGTACAAGCAGGGGGCGAACATCCTGATCCTCTCCGACCGGGGCGTGGACGAGAACCATGTGGCGATCCCCTCGCTGCTGGCGGTCTCGGCGGTGCAGAAGTACCTGGTGCGCAGCAAGAAGCGCACGGCGCTCTCCCTGATCCTGGAGAGCGCGGAGCCGCGCACGGTCCACGACTTTGCGACGCTGCTGGGCTACGGCGCCCAGGCGATCAACCCCTATCTGGCGCAGGAGTGCATCGAGGAGCTGATCAGCCGGAACATGCTGGACAAGGACCCCGGGGTGGCGATCGCGGACTATAATCGGGCGGTTCTGGACGGAATCGTCAAGATCGCCTCGAAGATGGGTATCTCTACGGTCCAGTCGTATCAGGGCTCTCAGATCTTCGAGTGCGTCGGCATCAGCAGCAGGGTCATCGACCGCTACTTCACCGGCACCGTAAGCCGGGTGGAAGGCGTCGGCCTGGAGGAGATCGGCGAGGGTGTGGAATGGAACCACGACCAGGCCTTTGAGCCGTTGGGCCTTGGGATCGACACCACGCTGAACTCGGTCGGCTCGCACAGGCTGCGCTCCGGCGGGGCTGCGGAAGACCACATGTATAACCCGCTGACGATCCGGCTGCTGCAGAAGGCAGCCCAGGAGGGCAGCTATGAAGCCTTCAAGCAGTACACCTCCCTGGTCGACAACCTCGAGGTGCCTCACACGCTGCGCGGCCTGCTGGAGCTGAAGCCGGCCCCGGGCGGCGGGATCCCGCTGGACGAGGTGGAACCGGTGGAGAGCATCGTGCGCCGCTTCAAAACCGGCGCGATGAGCTACGGATCCATCTCGCAGGAGGCCCACGAATGCCTGGCTGTGGCGATGAACAGTCTCGGGGGGAAGTCCAACTCCGGGGAGGGTGGAGAGGCGCCGGAGCGGCTGAAGGATCCGCTCCGCTGCTCCGCGATCAAGCAGATCGCCTCCGGGCGCTTCGGCGTAACCAGCGCCTATCTGAACAGCGCGAAGGAGCTGCAGATCAAGATGGCGCAGGGCGCGAAGCCCGGAGAGGGCGGGCACCTGCCCGGCAGCAAGGTCTATCCCTGGATTGCCAGGACCCGCTGTTCGACACCGGGTGTCTCGCTGGTGAGCCCTCCGCCCCATCACGACATCTATTCCATCGAGGATCTGGCCCAGCTGATCTTTGACCTCAAGAACGCCAACCGGGAGGCGCGCATCAGCGTCAAGCTGGTCTCGGAGGCCGGGGTCGGGACCATCGCCTGCGGTGTCGCGAAAGCCGGTGCTCAGGTGGTGCTGATCTCAGGCTATGACGGAGGGACCGGCGCGGCGCCGGCATCCTCCATCCACAACGCGGGACTGCCGTGGGAGCTGGGGATCGCCGAGGCCCACCAGACACTGGTGAAGAACGGCCTTCGCGAGCAGGTCGTTCTGGAGACGGACGGAAAGCTCATGACCGGCCGGGATGTGGCCGTGGCCTGCATGCTGGGCGCGGAGGAATTCGGCTTTGCCACCGCCCCCCTGATCACCCTGGGCTGCTGCATGATGCGCGTCTGCAACCTGGACACCTGCCCGGTCGGCGTCGCGACGCAGAACCCGAAGCTGCGCGCCCGCTTCACAGGAAAACCGGAATATGTCATGAACTTCATGCGCTTTGTAGCCGAAGAGCTGCGGGAATGCATGGCCTTTGTCGGCATCCGCACCGTCGATGAACTGGTGGGACGCAGCGACCTGCTGACCGTCCGCGAGAAGCGGATCACCCACCGCGCGGAGACCGTGGATCTCTCGGCCCTGCTGGTCAACCCCTACGGAGAGGATGTCCCGCACTTTGCGCCGGAGGCGGTCTACCGTTTCAAGCTCTCGGAGACCAAGGACTGCGCCGTCCTGATGGAAAAGCTCGGGCCCACGCTGAAGAACAGGCGCAGCGGAAAGCTCTCGGTCGAGGTCTCCAGCACGGACCGGGCCTTCGGGACCATGTTCGGCTCCGAGATCACCCGAACCTGCGGTGACAGCCTGACCGAGGACAGCTATGTGATTCGCTGCCGGGGCGGTGCGGGGCAGTCCTTCGGCGCATTTATCCCGAAAGGGCTGACTCTGTGTCTGGAGGGCGACAGCAACGACGGCTTCGGAAAAGGACTCTCGGGCGGAAAGCTCATCCTGTTTCCGCCCAGAGGCAGCCGTTTCCGGGCGGACGAGAACATCATCGTCGGCAACGTGGCGCTCTACGGCGCGACCTCCGGCAAGGCCTTCATCGCGGGCCAGGCGGGAGAGCGCTTCTGCGTGCGAAACTCCGGCGCCTGCGCGGTAGTGGAGGGCGTCGGCGACCACGGCTGTGAATATATGACCGGGGGCAGAGTCGCGATCCTGGGCAAGACCGGCAAGAACTTCGCGGCGGGCATGTCCGGCGGCGTGGTCTATGTCCTGGACGAGAAGCACGATCTGTACACCCGCCTGAACAAAGCCGGCCTGACGATGACGACGCTGAGCGACCCGCAGGATATCCAGGAGCTGCAGGAGCTGCTCCGGGAACACGCGGCAGCGACCGGGTCGGTGAAGGCAAAGCGGATCCTGGAGGAGTTTGAAGCTTTCATACCGTCCTTCAAGAAGATCATCCCGCGGGACTATGCCCGGATGACCGAAGCCATCGCCGCGTTCCTTCAGAAGGGGGAGAGCCGCGAGCAGGCGGAGCTTCTTGCCTTCAACGACGCTGTCAAGCACTGAAAGGGGCCTGTGTTATGGGAAAACCGACAGGATTTTTGGAATATGCCCGCTGTGAGAACCGGAGACGCCCACCGCTGGAGCGCGTGAAGGACTGGGAGGACCTCTATCTGCCCGTCGAAGGAACTTCGCGGCAGGAGCAGGGGGCCAGATGCATGAACTGCGGCGTGCCCTTCTGTCAGGCAGGGGTCCAGTTTGAGGGCAGGCAGCTGGGCTGTCCCCTCCACAACCTGATCCCGGAATGGAACGACATGCTGATGGACGGCAACTACGGGCATGCGCTGGCCAGACTCCTTAAGACCAACAACTTCCCGGAGTTTACGGGGAGGGTCTGCCCCGCCTTCTGTGAGCAGGCCTGTTCCTGCGGCCTGTACGACGCGCCGGTCACGGTGCATGACAACGAACGCAGCATTATCGAATATGCCTTTTCAAACGGAATGATGAAGCCCCGGTATACGCTGAATTCCTCCGGAAAAAACGTGGCTGTCATCGGCTCGGGACCTGCGGGCCTGGCCGTGGCGGACCAGCTCAACCACCGCGGCCACAGCGTGACCGTGGTGGAGAAGCAGGGGCGGATCGGAGGGATCCTGGCATACGGAATCCCGAATATGAAGCTCCCGAAGACCGTCGTCCAGCGGCGCGTCGAGCTGATGACCGACGAGGGCGTCAGCTTTGTGACCGGGCTGGATGCCTCGGACCCTGCGGTTGCCGGGCGGCTCAGCCGGGAGTATGACGCGGTCGTACTGTGCTGCGGCGCCGAGGAACCCAGAAGCGTCGGCGTCGAGACCGAAGGCGTACAGGGGGTGTACTATGCGATGGACTACCTCCATGCCTCGGTGGACCGTCAGCAGTTCGGCATCCGGTCCGAGATCCCTGACGCCGGGGGAAAGCACGTCATCGTGATCGGCACCGGCAACACCGCCAGCGACTGCGTCGCCACCGCCATCCGCCAGGGCTGCACGGATATCTGCCAGCTCGTGCGGCGGGGGAGAGGGGACTACCTGGACAGCAGGGGCGAGCTTCCCCAGGACTATGCCCAGGAGGAGGCTGCGGCGCTCTTCGGAAGGGATCCGAGGCTGTTCGGCCAGAGTGTCGCCAGACTGGAGACCGATGAGGCGGGGAGCCTCTGCGCAGTCACCACGAAGAGCGGGGAGACCCTCCCCTGTGAGCTCCTGATCGCCGCAACGGGCTTTGCGGGATGCCGGGAGGATGTCTGTGCTGCCTTCGGGGTCGAGCGAAACCGGACAGTCGTCACTGCGGCCGGGCATTACCAGACGAGTGTCCCGCACATCTTCACGGCGGGCGACATGCACAGAGGACAGTCGCTGGTGGTGCATGCCATCGCGGAGGGCCGTGCCGCAGCGATCGAGGTGGACCGCTTCCTGATGGGGTATACCAACCTGATCTGAGAGATCACAGAAAGGCTGCAATAGCTTTTCAGTATGATAGTCCTTGCCAAAGATGTATTTCAAATCTGTTTTCTTCTGTGGTAGGATAGCCCGCGAGGATAAGAAGAGCAAGACAAGAATAGAAAACAGGCTGCTGATCTCAGCGCTTTCTGAGAGGCGGCAGTCTGTTTTTTTATTTGAAGAACAAGGAGGATGACATCATGAGTACGGTACCGGAATTATTTGGATGCATGGTTTTTGACGACAAAGTCATGCGCGCGCGGCTCTCGGCGGAGGTCTACAGAAGCCTGAAGGACACCATCCGCAGGGGCAAGAAGCTGGATCTGTCGGTGGCGAATGCCGTGGCAGACGCCATGTGCGCCTGGGCGGTGGAGAAGGGCGCGACGCACTTTACCCACTGGTTCCAGCCGCTGACGGGGATCACAGCCGAGAAGCACGACGGATTCATCTCGCCGGCGCCGGACAGCCATGTGATCATGAAGTTCTCCGGAAAGGAGCTGATCACCGGAGAGCCGGATGCCTCCAGCTTCCCCTCCGGCGGCCTGCGGGCGACCTTCGAGGCCAGGGGCTATACTGCCTGGGACCCCACCTCCTATGCCTTCATCAAGGAGAAGACCCTCTGCATCCCAACGGCCTTCTGCTCCTACGGAGGCGAGGCCCTGGACAAGAAGACCCCGCTGCTGCGGAGCATGGAGGCGCTGAACCGCCAGGCCCTGCGGGTGCTGTGGCTGTTCGGAAACCACGACGTGCAGCGGGTGGTCACCAACGTCGGGCCGGAACAGGAGTACTTCCTGATCGACCGGGAGATGTATCTGAAGCGGAAGGACCTGATCTATACCGGGCGTACGCTCTTCGGTGCAAAGCCCCCGAAGGGTCAGGAGCTGGACGACCATTACTTCGGCGCGATCAAGCCGCGGGTCAAGGCCTTCATGGAGGAACTGAACGAGGAGCTCTGGAAGCTCGGCATCTATGCCAAGACCGAGCACAACGAGGTCGCCCCCTGTCAGCATGAGCTGGCACCGATCTTCACCGTGACCAACATCGCCTCCGACCATAACCAGCTGATGATGGAGATCATGAAGAAGGTGGCCCGGAAGCACAGCCTGATGTGCCTGCTGCACGAGAAGCCCTTCGCCGGTGTGAACGGCAGCGGCAAGCACAACAACTGGTCCATGGCCACCGACACGGGCGTCAATCTTCTGAGCCCCGGCGAGACCCCTTACGAGAACGCGCAGTTCCTGCTGTTTCTGGTGGCGGTGATCAAGGCGGTGGACGAGTATCAGGGACTGCTGCGCCTGAGCGTCGCCTCGGCCGGAAACGACCATCGCCTCGGCGCCAACGAGGCGCCCCCGGCAGTGATCTCGATCTTCTTGGGGGAGGAGCTGAGCGCGGTGCTGGAGGCCATCGAGACGGACAGCCCCTATGCCGGGACCGAAAAGCGCCGTCTTCGCCTGGGTGCGGACGTGCTGCCCCGCTTCAACCGGGACACGACCGACCGCAACCGCACCTCGCCCTTTGCCTTCACGGGGAACAAGTTCGAGTTCCGCATGGTGGGCTCCAACGACTCCATCTCCTGCGCCAACATCATGATCAACACCGCCGTGGCCGAGAGCCTGAGGCAGTTCGCCGACAGGCTGGAGGGCGGAGAAGGGGACTTTGACACCCGGCTGCATGAGCTGATCAAGGAGACCATCACCGAGCACAGACGCATCCTCTTCAACGGCAACGGCTACGACGATGCCTGGATCCGGGAGGCCACGGAGGAGAGAGGGCTCCTGAACCTGCGCACCACACCGGATGCGATGCAGATGGTGCTGGTACCCGAAAACGTCGAGATGCTGACCCGTCATAAGGTCTTCTCGGAGGCGGAGATCCACTCGCGCTACGAGATCTCGATGGAGAACTATGTCCGCACCGTACGGATCGAGGCGCTCACGATGGTGGACATGGCCAGGAAGGAGATTCTGCCCGCCGTCATGCGCTACTGCGGAGACCTGGCTGCGTCCCTCAACGAAAAATGGCGCAACGTTCCCGATCTGCCCTGCAGCTGCGAGACCAAACTGATCCGGAAGCTCTCGGAGCTGATCGACGCCATCGACGTCGCCACCGACAGGCTGGCGTCCTGTGTGGACGAGAAGGACAGCGAGGACATCGACGGACAGGCCTTCCACATCCGGGATACGGTCCTGAGCAGGATGGCGGAGCTTCGCGCAGTGTGTGACGAGGCCGAAACGCTCACCGCGGCGGACTACTGGCCGTTCCCGACCTACGGGGATCTTCTCTTCGGTGTGTGAAGCGCCGGATATTATCAAAGATATCCCGGCCACTTCGGACTGGTAAAAAGCAGGCGAAAAACAATCCTCCGGCTCATCACCGGAGGATTTGCTTTCGCTGTCAGTCGGTTCTGGCGGAGAGAATCTCGCCGCTGAACGCATCGATTTTGTATTCGTATTCGGTCCTTCCGCTTTCAAAATCGATCTCATACCATGAGGTGCGCATGTCCCGCTCCACCTCGATGTCGAGATCGACGATCTGGGACGAAGTCAGACCTGCGTCGGTCAGAGCAATCTGAAGGGCAGCGTCTTTTCCGATCTTCTTACTGCCGCCAAACACGCAGCCGGACAGCAGCAGGGCCAGGACGGTGATGAGCAGAGCGATTCTGATGGATTTCTTCATGGGATATTTCCTCCGATAATCTGTATGTAATGTGAAAATCCGGTCTGGCCTCATGCCGCGACGGTGTCATTCCCGTCACTGCCGCTCATCAGGGCAAGCGCTTCCCGATACGGCACCGGCTGCATGTCGATTCCTGCGACTTCGCCGTCGGCGGAGTCGACAAAGATCTCGTACTTCAGGTACGGAGTCCAGAGGCTGAGCCGGAAGAAGCCGTCCTGAAGACGGTTGCTGAGGCAAAAGAACTCGCTGTTTTCAAGTCCCAAATATGTCAGGGCGCTGCGGAGGGCCTGCTCTCCGGTCAAACGGTTCATCGTGTTCATGGGTCAATCTCCTTTTCATTTTTTGTTCTCATCAAGTTGACGCAGAAACACGAAAAAGGTTACACCCGGAGAAAAAATTTTTCTGAATGGTCGGAATTATCCGAGATCGACATCCCGGATCACCGTGTATCCGGAGTTGCCGTTTACCTCGATCTCGTACTCGCTGCCGTGGGCATCCTCAAACTCCACTTTATAGACATAGATTGCGTCAAAGATGCTGCCCACATAGCGCAGGTGCCGGTGTGCGTAATCCACATAAAAGGCCTCGGCGCGCTCTTCACCCACCTGCTCCACAAGACAGGCATAGGCCGCTTCAACAGCCTGCTGTCTGTCGATCTTCAGCTTGTGGGAGGCGGAGATGCTGGAAGGGATGAAGAGAACGGAGCAGACGACTGCGGCAATGGCAAGCAGACTGCAGACGGCGATGATTACCGTCCGGATCAGAGTCTTCCTGTTGAAGGATTTCCGCGCTCTCTGAACCGCTTCGGACCCGGCAGGGCCGATTTCCGGAGAGGAGAGCACGGGATTATCCAGAATGGCGCTGATCTTCCGGACGTTTTCGAGCTCTCGCGCGACAAAAGCCGCTTCCTCGTCCGTGGCCGTCCCTTCGCGGAGCTTCTGATAGGCGTCTTCAAAATTCATTGCTCTTCCTCCAAAATCTTTCTGAGTTTTTCGCGAGCCCTGCAGAGCAGAACCTTTATGTTTGTCTCGCTCTTTCCCGTGATCTCCGAAATGCTTCTGACCGGGAGACCGGAGAAATAGAAGAGGGTAACGACTTCCTTCTGTGCTTCGGGCAGCAGCCCGAGCGCCCTGTACAGAGAACGGTATTCTTCTTTGCGGATAACGGTTTCGATCAGCTCCTCCCGGTCGTCCGGCAGGTCTTCGGGGATCTCGTCTCCGGTAAACCTGCTGTTTTTCCGGCATAGGCTGATGAACTCGTTCCGACAGACCGTCAGCAGCCAGGGCTTGAAATCCCGCACACTGTCATCCGCCATGGTCAGCGCCTTGAAGAAAGCGTCGGAGACAATATCCTCCGCTACCGTCCGGTTGCGGCAGAGCGAAACCGTATACAGGAGCGCTTCGTTATAATACTGTGAAAACAGCTGATCTACGATATCTGATTTCATAAGACTGTCGTCGCATCTTTCAAAATAGTCCTGTTATAGAGACGCAGAAACAGGCGAAAGGTTACAACTCTGATGCCAGATATAAATTTAGTGTACCCATTCCTCATGGTATTCCTGCCTGGCCGATTCGCGGTTCGGCAACTTCCTGGATGGTTGATAATATAGCTGAAAACAAAGGAGGACTGCGAGATGCTGTTTAGAACAAACTGACTCGTTCCAGAAGGAAGTCCAACAGATTGCAATGATAAATGCCGTTATCATCATAGAAACTATGCGGTATATCTGTACGGACAATAATCTTTTTGAAGAAGTCCTTAGTCAGCAACAGTGATGACAATTCCGAACTGGTTTTATCCTCTGTGTCCATGCGGAAGGCTGATTGAAGATAGATTCTTCTGTCAGCATCATTTACGACAAAATCAATTTCCCTTTGAACATTTTGACCATTTGAGCGATCTGCGACAACTCCGACATCCACAGAGTATCCCCGCCGCAGAAGTTCATTGTAAATGATGTTTTCCATAAGGTGGCCGGGGTCATACTGACGATAGTTTAATCTGGCATTTCGAAGACCAGTATCCGTGTAGTAATACTTGTTAGGAAACTTGAAATAGGTCTTTCCCTTAACATCATATCTTCGAGCCTGCGAAATCAAAAATGAGTCAATGATATGCTGCACATAGCTCGATACCAAAGCAGAATTAACCTTTTCATTTTTCATGCTGCTAAGAGCATTTGCAATATTCGTCGGATTCGTCAGCGAGCTGATCTGGGATGCGAGGAAATCCAGAATATCTCCAAGCAAATCCTCCCGTTCAATGCCATTGCGCTCAACGATGTCTTTGATATAGAGTTCACGATAAAGATGATCAAGGTAGTCTTTTTTGTCTTTTTCCTCGTCGAGTGAGACAAGTCGAGGCAAGCCCCCATAAAGCATGTACCAATCAAGCGCGCGCTGCTCATCTCCACCAACTGCTGAATAGTACTCTTTAAAAGAAAGCGGATATACATGAATCTGTGTCGCTCTGCCCCTGAATTCTGTTGCTATATCGCTTGAAAGCCCTTTTGAGTTGCTGCCGGTCACATAAACATCCAGGTTTTTATATGATTTCAACTCATTGAGCATATCATAGATCGTAACCTCGATATTGCAGTTTTCCTTGTCAACCACTTTCGTTGTCAGCTGCACTTCATCTATGAACAGATAATACTTTTTTTCCTTGTTTGCGTTGACAATGGATTCCACAAATTCACATAAGAGTATGGGATTTCTGTACTTGTAAAAACGACGCTGATCCAGTTCAATTCTGATAATCTGTTCTTCCTGGATATCATGGTCCAGTAAATACTGATAGAACAAATCAAACAAGAGAACTGACTTTCCGCAACGTCTAATCCCTGTAATGACTTTAATATCGCCATTCCACATAGTATGGATGATTCGGCTTAAGTAAAAGTCTCTGCTGATCACGATCATCGCCTCCGCAAATTTGCGCCGTTTGCGACGCTACTTTTAGATGAATTACAGGTTGAATTATAGCACACCATAGTTGGCATATCAATAACTCACCAGAAGATCTTATCGAAAAGTTACGACATTTACGACGCTGATTTGAGATTTCCTTGCCAAAGCCTGCTCTTAGTTTTTAATGTATCTTGTTCCTCTTCCGGAGCCTATCTTTCTGACAGAACCATCTCTGACCATCTGACCCAGTACCGCTTCAACTGTCGTGGCGCTTATATCGGGAAGTATCTTTAAGATATCTGCTTTAGATACAGGGGTAAGGCTGTTCAGTACCGTCGCCTCTACTCTTGCCTGCTTTGTAACCTTGCGGCTTCCGACCACAGCGAACCTCTTATCCAGTTCCTTATAGCACATATATACTGTTGTCAGGAATTCCATTATAAAGGCTGAATAATCATTCTGGTTCTCATGCCAGCCATCGGAAGACTGCTTCAGGGCATCATAGTAGTTTCCTTTCTGCATATAAATATAGCTTTGTTTATGCAGAAGATCAATATCTACTGCATAAACAAACCTTCTTTTTTATGCAGTTAAATAGCTGTTTGTGCAGATAGAAAGAGAACTGACTTTCCGCTAAGACGCTGATTTGAGGTTTCCTTTCTCCCGTTACTCATGCGGGATGTCCAGCAGATCCAGAAGCCGGATGAAGGTATCCTGCCCATCCAGACAGGTATCAGTCAGCCAGTCGTGCTTCGACTATGCCGAGGCTTTCCTCAATAACGCGATCACCGTCGAGCAGTTGTCCCGCGCTATGCAGCTTGGGAAACTCGGAGAGCAGACCGTTATAAAATCCAAATTCGCGTTCTCAAAGATCAAGTACGAGGGCTTTGAGGCGGCAGAAAAGGACACATACTACGTTCTTCGCAAATCAAGAAACGATGAAGCCAATCAAACCTATCTGGAAATCCTGGAAGAAGAATCTGACGGCATGTATATTCAGGACATCATCAGAGGAGGTGTTTCAAATGACGACCCGCGCATACCAAGAAACCTATCTGAGTAAGGCACAGGCCTCGCTTGGAGACGCTTTTGATTACGCCATCAACGCCTGCCATATTCCCGGATCAGATTTCATAAAGCTCTTTACCGCAAGCTCCGTCAGCAGACGGATGGAGAACGGCGAGCCCGCTTACCTGGCAGGGAAAAGCGGGATTGAGATCGCAGCCGATGTTATCCTTGAGACGACGGGCAAACAGCTCGAAACCGAGCCGCAGGAACACTTTGGACGTTCACGGGAATACTGGATCGGCTGGGCGGTCTGCTACTATCAGTGGTTTTCCGCAAGAAACTACAGTGACATTTTCAAGGTTCTCTCTTACGAAGATCTGGCGAACATGTACCATACGCTTCACGAAGCGGACATCACGAAATTCGTGGATATTGTGGACGAAAAGATACGAGAGCATTTCAAAGACACCAACCTGAAACGCATCCGCAGCTCTTACGGCTGCACGCAGGCTGAGCTTGCAAAACGTTCAGGTGTTACGCTCCGCTCGATCCAGATGTACGAGCAGCGGAACAAAGATATCAACAAGGCAAGTGCCGATGCCCTTTATCGCATCTCAAAGTTCCTCGGCTGCAGCATGGAAAGCCTTCTGGAGAAATAAAAACCACAGTCCATTGAAGCACCTGTCAAATCGGCAGGTGCTTTCCTTCTGGCTGAGTGTTTCGTGGTGTGGGCCTCAGATGAAGGCGGCATTCTCATCCTCCGGTTCACCGTTCTCCTTCTCCAGGAACCTGCAGCCGATCAGCATTGTGGTGGGGCCACCAAATTCCCCCTAACAAATTTCGACTTGCTGCGATAGAGGGCTACGGTTTCATGCCGTTTTGTGTCTTCCGCGTAGCGGAAAGGAATGGTCATAAATATGAGAAGTGCCTCAGAATTTCCAAGCTTGGCGATCCGGTATTCTTCCGGGATCTGCTTATGTACAAAGTTCGGCAGTTGGATGTGGAGTATATTCACAGCCTGGCGACGTTGAACTTCATCCCCAAGGGAGAGAACATTGTGATTTGGGGTCCTCCGGGAACAGGCAAAACCTGGCTTGGGAAAGCGTATGCTACCAAAGCGTGCCAG
>JAILFJ010000065.1 GCA_024697625.1 Oscillospiraceae bacterium | reverse complement strand
TTCATGCAGGAGCGCAGCAACTCATAAGCGGGAGGCGCTGATATGTTTTCCGGCCTGTATCCGGGGAAGCAAACGGTTGCCTTTCCCCCGTCGAAGGACCATTCGCCTTTAGCCGAAGCCAAACGGCTGCTTGGCCTCGATCCGGACGCGCTGCATCTGGTCGCATTGGTGTCGAACACCCCGGGAGATTTCCTGTCGGATCTGCTGTCCATGATCTATGTCTGTGACGAACACGATTCCGAGATCAGCATCCTGTGTGCAAGCAACGGCAGCTTGTATCAAAAGCTGGACGAAGAGATCGGTCACCTGGAGTCCATTCATCTGTATGATAAAGAGAGCGATGGGCGCAAGCTGCTGGACAGCGCGGATCTGATGCTGACCGAGGGGCAGGATTCCGTTCTGGCGGAGGCGCTGAAGCGGCAACTTCCCCTTGTGCTGATCGGGACGCCGGAGCAGGAGGCCTGGTCCTATCTTATGAATCAAGGCTGTGCCGTATCCTCGCAGGACAATGTGGAACTGGCGGAATACTGCGTCAAACTGCTGGACGACGCGGCGCTGCGCGCCAAAATGTCCGGCGCCTATTGGAGATAACGTTGTATGAATTCCTTAACGAATCAAGAGAGAAAGATCCGTCTTGGCCTGTTGGCGGCGAGCGAAGCGTTTGCACTCTTTTCCACCATCTTTTTCCTTCCCGGGAGAGAATGGACCCGGACGGCACTGGCCGCTGTTACCGTTCTTTTGCTGCTTCTGCCCGAGGCGGCGGAGCGCGGGAGGAGGCTCAGCATGCCTTTCTATGTGCTTTGCCTGTTCTATGCGCTCGGCGCCATGCTGGGCCATTCCTATAAGCTCTACTATAAGATCCTGCGCTGGGACGAGCTGCTGCACCTGCTCGGCGGATTTCTGTTTGCGCTGGTCGGCTTTGAAATTGCGCGGAGCATCACCGGCAGCGGGAGGGACAGTCTGTGGTTTTCCGCCTTGTTCGGCCTGTGCTTTTCCATGGCGATCGCGCTGGTCTGGGAGTTTTTCGAGTACGGGATGGACACATTCTTCGGCATGGATATGCAGAACGACACCGTCGTTCACTCGATCGTCTCTTACCAGTTGGGGACGGAATTGGGTGTGACCGGTGGCTTTCCGGCGATCCACCAGGTCGTGATCGACGGTACGCCGCTTGCCCTGGAGGGCTATCTGGATGTCGGTCTGCACGATACCATGGCCGATTCTCTGGTGGAGACTCTCGGCGCAGTTTTGGCAGTGATCTGCTATGTGGCCGGCAAGGGAGAAACCGCGCTGTTTCGGCGTGAAGCGGAGCCAGGCGCGGCCTCCCTATGTGTATGAAGTCCATGCAAAGGATAACAAAACGCGGAAAACTGCTGTGGGGCTGCGTCCTCGCGATCCTGTGGACGGGAGTTGCGGTCCTGTTTTACCATAGCAGCGGCAATTTGACCGTCGAGGAGCTGCTGCGATTCCAGCCAAAGGACAAAGTGCTGGCCGCTGTTGTCATGTGCGCGCTGTTTCTGCTCAAAAGTGTGGATTTTCTTCTCCACACTGGCACACTGTACGCCATAAACGGCATCATGTATTCCTTTCCCGCAGCTGTGATGTTGAACCTTGTCGGCATCTGTATTATATCTTTTTTGCCGTATCATCTGGGAAAAGCCTTCGGCCCCTCCATGCTCGGGCGGCTCTATGATAAATACCCAAAGCTGAAAGAGATCGAAGACTCGTTTCGGGTCAATGACTTTTTGCTGGTGGTGCTGCTGCGCTGTATCGGACTGCCCGTCAACGTGGTCGGTCTGTATTTCGGAGCCAGGCGATTCGACTTTAAGACCTATCTGCTGGGCACTGTGATCGGCCTCTTGCCAATCATGCTGCCCTATACCATCATGGGGATGAGCGCGGCTGAGCCCGGCTCGCCGATCTTTATCGCCTCGGTCATCGTGGAGATCGAAGTGAGCGCTGCGGCCTTGTGGTTCAGCATCAGACTTCGAAAAAAGAAAGATCAGGTGATTTAATATGAGTCATTATCCTTTGTTATTTCAGCCTCTGAACATCGGCACCGTCACCATTCCGAACCGCGTCGTCATGACCGCCATGGGTGTCGACGTCAGCGCACCGGACGGAAGCGTCACGGATCGCACTATCGCCTATTACACCGCCCGTGCAAAAGGCGGCGTCGGGCTGATCGTCACGGAGTACTGTGTCAATGAAGCGGACGGGGCCTGCGCGACCGGGCAGATCTCGCTGTCCCACGACCGGTATATTCCCGGCATGAAGAAGCTGGCAGACAGCGTTCACGCACATGGAAGCAAGATCTTTGTGCAGCTTCAGCATCCCGGCCGACAGTCGATCCCGGTATTCCCGACCTTTTGGCCTGCGCTCGAGCGGCTGCAGAAAGTCTGGCCGGGTGTGTGGAAAAAAGCCTTCGCATTCTTCTCCTCCGTCTCGACCGACACGGGCTCTGCCGACCCGGAGACACTGAAAAAACAGCAGCACTTCTTAAAGCCTGTACTGGCCCCCTCCGTGCTGCCGCCCGAAGAGGATGACGGCGCGCTCGCTGTTGTGAAAACCCGCGCCTTTACCACAAGAGAAATCAAAAGTCTTGTCCGCCAGTTCATCAGAGCGGCCGAGCGCGCACAGAAGGCGGGCTTTGACGGCGTGGAGCTTCACGCTGCCCACGGTTATCTCTTTGAGCAGTTCCTGAGTCCTTGGACAAATCGCCGTACGGACGCTTACGGTGGAAGCCTGGAAAACCGCTGCCGCATACTAAAAGAGATCATCGCCGGCATTCACGCCCGCTGCGGAAAGGATTTCCC
>JAILFJ010000169.1 GCA_024697625.1 Oscillospiraceae bacterium | reverse complement strand
AATGTCGGGATAGAGTGTCTCAAGCTTTTTTACGAAGCTGTCAATCTCCGGCTCTTCAAAATACAGTTCCGTATGATTGCTTTGCGGAAACACACGCCTCCCCGTAAACCGCTCCCAGTATGTTTCTTCCTGGAGATACAGATTTCCGGACAGTTCCATATTGCCGTCATGATCCCGAATTAACTCGAATCCAAACATGTTCTGATAAAACTTCAATGCTTCCCTGCAGTCTTTTACGACGATAAGGGTTCCTTTGAATTTCATGGTCTGCTTTTCCTCCCAATCTCCGCCCCGTATATCCTGTGTTGCTATTCTCTTCCTGTTCTGATGAAATGGCCTTCCTGAATCGCAGCGAACGTTGCTGCCGCACAGACAATAATTGCAGAGCATTTCAGCGGAACAGCGGGAATCGTCAGCGGGAACAGAAACAGCAGAGCTCCTGTTGCTTTGTTCATCACCGAATGAACAGTCACAAACCTCTTCTGTACGGCAAATCCTGAAACGATATTACCGACCTTTATGAGGGCGATCATTCCGATCCAACCATACAGCCATACAGGAACACTCAGAACCGGAAGCAGTTTGATCAGGCATACGATCACAAGCACAAAGTCCGCAATCGTATCCAGCCTTGCCCCAAGCTTGCTGGCGGTATCTGTTTTTCTCGCCACAAATCCATCGAGCATATCAGACAACCCGGCAGCTATGTAAAACACATAAAAGGCAGGAGAGAATGCCTGGCAAAACAACAGGGCTATACTGGCGGTGATTCTGAAAATCGAGATAGCGTTTGCCATCAGTGTTCGCGCCTCTTTTCCTTCTTTTTTCCTGCCTCATCTCAAACCTGCACTTAGCTTCTCTTCCTCCCGTTATTCATTACCTCAGATCGTTGATTTCTCTTTGCAGGTTTTCCAGAAATTTGCCCGCGTGAGCACCGTCCAACTGTGTGTGATGGAATTGGAAAGACACCGGCAGAGAATACCGGCGCAACCTTTTCCTGTATCGGCCCCAAATCAGGAAGGGATTGTTGAAAATCCCGCTGTTCATGCCGACCGCGCCGTCCAGCTCCGTGCCGATCACGGCCGAAGTCCCGATCACCATGAACTCGCCGGACAGATCCCGGTCCGCGCAGCTTTCGGCAACCTGCGCGGTGTATTTCAGGTACTCCCGGTTAAAGCCGTCGAGATCCACCGAAAACTGAATGTCGCAGGAACTGACTTCTCCAAGCCTGTTGTTGACGATCGTATTGACAGCGATCATGTCATAGCGCATCAGCTTGTCCCCCACTGGCAGAAGATAGAACTCATCAATGGAAGCGGCGGCTTTCCCGATGCACCAGCTGAGCAGCATATTGAATTTCAGGCCCTTCCGTTTGCTGATCCGAATCAGTTTTGTGACGTCCATAGTCTTGAAAAAAGTCACCATCGGGTTCGGAGCCTTCATCCAAAGCGTATAGGCCGCGGCTCTTGTTGTGGCTTCTGGGTCAATCTCTCTCGGCATACTTCAGACTCCTTCACAAAACAGCATCGGCGTGAAGCGGATGCCGTTGACTGTCTTCTCGCTGTCCGTTGCGGTGAAGCCCAGCGCCTTATAAAAGGGCAGACCGTAGGGCGAGGAATTGAGCGTGATCGTCCGCCCCGGGAGGTCTTTCCGCATCCGCAGGAAGAGCCTTGTCCCGATGCCGAGGCGGTGATACGCTCCGTCCACAAAGAAAAAGCAGATGTGTGCCTCTCTTTCTCGGATGCCCAACACACCGACAATCCTGTCTCCGTCAAAGGCGCCATAGTAACGGATTCCGGCAAGATAGGCATCGTCGTTCAGACAGCGCTTGAATTCCTCCGTGCCCTCGGGTGCATAGTCCGGCGCTTCAAACTCGCAGAACACTTTCCACGCGAGTCTGAGGGCGGAGCCCGTTTCTTTCTTCTGAAGAGGCCGGATGAGAATCCGTTCCGATTGTTCAATCATGGCCCACTTCTCCGTAAACCTCGATAAAGTGCCTGCTGAATGCCTCGATCTGCGCCATAGCTTCCCCCGTTTTATCCGGTTCCCGGTCGCAGAGATGAATGAGCGCAGAGATCGGCGCGGTGTAGGCAAAGGCGAGCATCGAGGGGTCGTCCCGCCGCAGCAGGCCCCTGTCCATCATCCCGGCGAAGATCGGCGTGAACAGTTCCCGGAGCCCGGTAAGAAAATGCTTCGTTGCAAGAGCTCTGGCGCGTTCATCCCGGAATTGCTCGATCGTCAGCAGCTTTCTTGTCTTGATGACCTTCTCGTCATGGATCGTAAAGTCCACCATCCGCATCGTCATCGCCACCAGACCTTCCAATGAATCCGGGACAGGAGGAAGATGATCCGGAGATCCAAACCGCTCGTCATAATATGCGATCATGTTGTCAAGAAGGGCATTCCAAATTTCCTCCTTGCTCTCAAAATGCTTGTATATTGACGACTTGACCATTCCGAGAGAAGCAGTCAGTTCACGGACATTTGTGCCTGCGTATCCTGCCTGAGAAAACAGATCCAGGGCAGTTGCCAGTATTCTTTCTTTTGTATCTTTCGCCATATGTGTCTCCTTTCCATCGGTGAACTATCGTTCTCGAATTATAGTGAACGGCAGTTCACTTGTCAAGGGCTGTAATAAAAATTCATAGCTTTTTTTGCATGAGAAAAAAGCGCCCTGCCTCCGAAGAAGCAGGGCCGCAAACAGGCCGTTTCAGGGCACTTCCGGGCTGCTCGTACATACAGGGGACGTATCAGAGATGACCATCAGGCAGAGATTGCTGATTGATAGCAGGAAGGATCGTGTACGGAGAGGGGACTCGCATAGTGCAATTTCACCAAAGATGCTATTATATGGCAAAATTTTTGTGCAATTTTACTATTGCCTATTTTGGCTTTTGGGTTATAATGCGGCGAACTCAAAAAAGAAGCGAAACAAAATGAGTTTCAAAAGCAAGAATCTCTCATGCAGATTCTGAGAGATCCGCATGAGGCTGAGACTATGGCGTCCGCCATGTCACGCGCAGGTCAGTACATTGACCGGCCCTGCATCTGCAGGATGGAGCAGCGCGTTCTCAGCAAGTGAGCCAAAGAAAGGAGACCAAATACCATGATGACTGTTAGAAATGATGAGGAGCTGAAGCTCTTTCTGGATACTGTTGATCAGTGCGAGGACGTGATCCTTGTCACTCCGGACGGCATGGAATACGACCTGAAAGACCTCCGCGAGAGATTCATCGGGCTCGGCAAAGTCATTGACTCCGAAGAAGAACCGGAGCTGGAAGTCTATTGCCAGAACCGTGAGGATGTCGCAAAGATGCTTCAGTACATGGAAAGCATCAGCAAAGCAGCATAAATCCGCACTGCGTGCAGTTGAAACCGGGAGCCCGCGCTTTTCATGCGTCGTGGCTCCCGGTTTCATTTATGGGCAGGCGCTGTTTACGGATATAGGCCAGGGTCTGCGACAGGGCTTCCGGTTTTGGAACGCCGGCAAGCCGCATTTTGTGCGCATACGCCAGTGCTTCACTGAAATCGGCCCCGGGCCTGACCCCCGCTTCAACCAGATCCCTGCCCTGAACAAACGGCCGTGACATCAGCATCTGATAGTGGGCTAAACGCTCCTTCAAAAAGCGCTCTGTCGCGCTGTAATCTTCTGCGTTGCCTTTGCCGAAATGATCCGCTTTTGCCAGAAGGAGAAGATCCTCAGGGCATACCGACTGATCAAACATGCGCGAAGTGGCTTTTCGGCCGGCTCCGGCGCCCGCCAGCATATTCGGCTTCATATGGAGCTCTGTCATGTTGAGAACGTAGCGCTCCATTCTGTTTTCGTTGCTGATCCTCCTCAAAAACTGCCGTGCGAGCTCAATCCCGGTCTTCTCATGCCCGATGGCGCTGATTCTGCCATCTTCGATAACAGTAGATACCGCCTTGCCAAAATCGTGCGTGAGGGCGGACATCATGAAGCCTTCGGGATACGCCGTGTCGCCTCGCAGCTTCGCCGCCTCATCAAGAACCCTCATCGTATGCGTCCAGACATCCCCCTCCGGATGGTGCACAGGGCTCTGAGGGACACCGATCAGGGCTTCAGGCTCCGGGAACCACAGGGTCAGCTGTCCCATCTTCCGCATCTCTTCAAAGAACAGACTCGGAGCCTTCGCCTTCAGGAGCGCTTTGTTCAGCTCTCCGAGAATTCGCTCCGCCGCAAGATCCTTCAGGCTCATTTGCCGGGACAGTTTCCGCGTCTCCTCTGCAATTTCGAACTGAAACCGCGCCGCGAACTGCGCCGCCCGAAGAACTCTTAAAGCATCTTCCCGGTAGGTGACGTCATTCACATGGCGGATCAGACGCCTCTGCATGTCCTCCCTTCCGCCGAAAAAGTCCAGAATCTCGCCGGTCAGAACATCTTCCATCATGGCATTCATGGTGAAGTCGCGGCGCAGGGCAGCTTTTTCATATCCGATAAACGGATCCACGTCAACCTCAAAATCCCTGTGTCCGCGGCCGACTGCCTTCTCCCTCCGCGGCATGGCAATATCGATCTCATACTTTTTCAGCCCAAAAACGCCAAAGCTCACGCCCGTTTTCGTGACCTCGCCGAGAGACTCCAGAACAGCGCTCAGCTTCTCCGGCGTGATCCCATGGACTTCAATATCCACATCCTTATTGTCCCGGCCGAGGATATGGTCCCGTACAAGACCGCCGACATAAAAGGTTCTGCCGCCTGCCGCAGCGACTTTTTCAGCGATCCTCCCCGCCATGAGAAGGTTCTTGTCTTCGAAGCTCTCCACTGCTCTTTCCCTCGCTTTCTCCCGCGCGCCTCCCGGCAGGCAGTACTGTCCGGCGCAGGCGAAATCATGGTCTGAAATAAAGCGCCCCTGTCACTGAAGGAGGCGCACAAAACGGACCGTGATATTACACACTTTCCAGGATGATCTCTGTAAACGACGGGATCAAGCCCAAACGTGCATGAAATTATTGCCGCAGGGGCCGCTGAATCGAACATGCCGGTTTAAGCCGATGCGCATACTTAATATATGCTTATCACAGGCACTTGTCAACACCCCTGTACGCTGCAGACCTTCCGTCAGATTCTGTTCTCATCCTCTTTTCCTCGCTTCTCGGCAGATTTCCTTCAACAGTCCCGGCGTTCCAGCTTTGCCGCGATCACCGGTAGAAATTCGTGTCGATTTTCTGGATCGGTATATACGGGATCGGAACGATGCTGAGCAGGGGGAGCGGCCCGTTTTCACTGCTCCGCTCCATGATTTCCTCCTCTGTTTCTTCGGGGGTCTTTTCGTCTGAGGACGGTTCATCGTTTCTGACCATAACCGGTTGAGGGATAAGGCCGGCTGAGGGCACGGGCGGATTTTCTGTCGGGCCGGTCTCTCCGGAAGGTGCAAAGCTCTGCGGCTTAAGATCTGCCGGCAGGGAGAAAACGCCCCACCCGACCGGTACATCCTTCGACTCTTCCTCTGTCGGGTCGAACGCTTCAGCGAACGCACCGGAGGAGAACAGGGCGATGCACTGAAGACTGATAAGCAGAGCAATGATCATTTTTTTCATGAGTTGGTTCCCTCCCTGTTTTTATCTTTATCTTTAGCTTTATTATACAGAGGGAACCATCATAGAACTGTCACACAGAATCAGAGAAGTTTGCTGTCATGGCAAGTCATTCAGATGATCAATCAAATAACGGATAAAAGTCTTCGCAGCTACGGAAAGTTCATTCCTGTCCCTTGAAAGAATGCTGATTCGTCTGGAAACCATCGGTTCCGTGGGCAGCATGACAATGTCATAACTCTGCTTGCGCAGCACCAGCTCCGGCAGAATCGTTACGCCCAGGCCCTGCTCCACCATGGAGAGGATGGAGTAGTCGTCATGCATGGTCATGCGGATGTTCGGTTCCAGCCCCGCGGCACGGAAGGCCGCCAGCGGCTCGCTGTAGATGCCTTCCTCCAGCAGCAGAAACGGCTCTTTTGCCAGCTCTTCCAGCGTCACGCTCTGCTTTTGCGCCAGGGGGTGATTCTTCGGCAGGCAGGCACGGTGCTCACCGGTTTTGAGAAACCGGCTGTCTGTTCCGTCAACCGCGTCCGGCGTCACAAAGCCAAAGTCCAGCTCACCGGTGCGTACCCACTCCGGGATCGTGGTGTAATCTCCCTGATGGACGATGAGCTTTACGTTGGGATACCTCTCCCAAAACTGCCGGATCACCGGCGGGAGCCAATGACAGGAGATGCTGGAGATCGTTCCGATGCGCACCACGCCGGAGTCCAGTCCGCGGATTTCGCCCGCGATATTCTGCATGGACTGAAACTGCGCGACGCTGCTCTGGACAGAGGGCAGCAGCCGCTCGCCCTCCGGCGTCAGACGCACGCCGTAGCGGGAGCGGTACAACAGCTTGATGGACAGCTCATTTTCCAGTGAAGCGATCATCTGGCTCATGGCCGGCTGGGTATAGCCCAAAATCTCGGCAGCCCTGGTAAAGCTCCCCACTTCGACGACTTTCAAAAATGCAGCATAGCGATTCATAGTTCAAATAAACTCCTCGCATGTGAACATGCAAAATAACTGTTTTACTTATTGTTAGATTCAGTATATACTGATGCCATCAAAAACACAAGGGAGAATAAAGATCATGAAACAATATGTTGTTGACGCGTTTACTGACCGGGTGTTCCACGGCAATCAGGCCGCAGTCTGTGTGCTGGACGGGTGGCTGAGCGAAGAACTGATGATGAACATCACCAGGGAGAACAATTTCTCCGAGACCGCCTTTACGGTCAGAGAGGGTGAAAAGTGGCATCTGCGCTGGTTCACCCCCGGCGGCGAGATCGACCTCTGCGGCCACGCCACCCTGGGCACGGCCTTCGTGCTGCTCAACTACTATGAGAAGGACGCGCAGCAGGTGGTGTTCACCACACTGAGCGGCGATCTGACCGTGACACGCAAGGGCGAACTCTTTGAGATGGAGTTCCCCGCCTATGATCTCAAAAAGGTGGACGTGACCGCCGCCATGGAGGACGCCGTAGGTGCTTCCATCAGGGAAGCCTGGCTGGCCCGTGACCTGCTCTGTGTTCTGGACGATGAACAGACTGTGCGGAACTTGAAGCCCGATCTGGAGAAGATCCGGCAAATCGACGGACTGCTGGTACACGTCACCGCCCGGGGCAAGGACATGGACTGTGTCTCCCGCAGTTTCGCGCCGAAACTCGCCGTGGCAGAGGACCCGGTCTGCGGCTCCGGCCACTGCCACATCATCCCCTACTGGGCTGATCTGCTGGGCAAGGACGATCTGGTGGCCTATCAGGCGTCCAAGCGCGGCGGCACGCTCTACTGCCGCAGGGAAGGCAGCAGGATTTTCATGGCGGGCAAGGCTGCCCTGTATTCCATCGACGAACTGTTTATTTAACAGCCTGCTCGAATATGTGTCCACGAGGCGTTGTCTCAAAATAGCAAAACACGCTATTGAGAGGCAGCGCCTCTTTCAATTGGCGTAGATTGTGGAAAACAAGGCTTTACGAAGCACAATTGCCGCCAAAAATGTGGAAAACCATCCAGAGAGTGCCACAAAAAAGCAGCG
>JAILFJ010000104.1 GCA_024697625.1 Oscillospiraceae bacterium | reverse complement strand
GGACTGGTATCAGGGCCTATTTCAAGCCTATCCGACCCAACCAGCGGCAGCTCCGAATTCGAGGGTTCGCCTAAACTCGTTCTGAACTTTTTAGACTATTTTAATTTTCAGTTACATGTGATTTTTACGAAAACTCAAATTATGTATTACTATGATGGATTTGTATACGGTGGGGAGCCGGAAGGCCCGATGAAGATAACGCATGTAAAGCCCTTGCCGGATCGTATGATGCTTCTGACTTTCAGCAGCGGCGAAACGCGTCTGTTTGATGCAGCGGTACTGGACGGGCCTGTTTTTTCGGATCTGCAGAATGAGGACGTCTTCTTCTCCCCTGTCCTGGACCACGGTGTTGTCACCTGGAATGACGGGGAGATTGACTGTGACCCGGAGTATATGTATGAGCACAGCTATGAATACTCCGTGGCAGGGTAAGGAACTGAGCGGTCAATGATCGGTCGGCGGTCGCCGGCCGTTTTTTTATTGTCAAATCCTTCATGATTTGGACCTGTGAATTTGGTATAATAACACAATTCTGATTCAGCTGCCCTTGTCAGCTTTCGGGAAGGAGGTGCTCCGCCGTGCAGGGAGAATTCTACAGCTATACCATGGCTGCCAGCAAGGTCATCCTGATTCTGCTCGCCTTCGCGATTCTCATGCGCTGTCTGCGCTCCATGCTGCGGGAGGAGTATGATCCCGAGGTCTGGGCCTATCTCCGCTACGGGCAGGACCGCCTGCCGGTGGAGCACTGGGAGGTCATCATCGGCCGTTCCCGGGATGCAGACGTGTATATCCCGGAGCGGGAGCTCAGCCGCGAGCACGCCATTCTCCGGCGGACGGACCGGGGCGACTGGAAGATCTACGACGTCTTCGGCCGCGGCGGGGTGTGGATCAACAACACCTTCATCGCCGAGAGCGGCTCTCCCGTGGTCGACGGCGACACGCTGAACCTCAACAGCATCTATGTGAAGTTCCAGGACCTGGGCATGGAGAAGCGCGAGAAGCTCGAGGCGAAGCGCTCCGGGGTCGGCAGCCGCTACTCCCCTTCCCTCACGCTCCTGATGCTGACGGCCTTTCAGCTCTTCCTGCTGCTGCAGCACAGCTTCTCCGCAGCGCCGGAGCATCTGGCGGACATCGCCCTCGGCTTCTGCAGCCTGATCGTCATGGAGTGGAGCTGCTACAACGCCATGCGGATCATCAACCGCTCGGGCTTCGAGATCGAGACCGTGGCCTTCTTTCTCTCCTCCCTCGGCATGTCCGTGGCGGCCTCCTCCACCCCTTCGGATCTGTACAAGCAGATGTTGCTGACCCTTGCGGGCGTGGTCCTCTTTCTCATCTCGGGCTGGTGGCAGCGCTCGCTGCAGCGCACCGCCTCGGCCAGGATTCCCGTCGCAGCAGCCGCCCTCCTGATGCTGGCCGTCAACGTGGTGGCCAGCGACGTGCTGCTCGGCGCGCGCAACTGGCTGGAGATCGGCGGTTTCTCCTTCCAGCCCTCCGAGCTTGTCAAGGTCGCCTACGTCTATGTCGGCGCCTCCACGCTGGACCGGCTGTTCCGCCGCGGCAACCTCTACGTCTTCATCGGTTTCTCGGCCATCAATGTGATGGCGCTGGCGCTGATCGGAGACTTCGGCACCGCGCTGGTCTTCTTCATCTGCTTCCTGGTCATCTCCTTCATGCGCTCCGGCTCCATCGCCACCGTGATGCTGGCCGTCACGGGCGCCGTGCTGGCGGGCTTTCTCGCGGTGAGCGCCCGTCCCTACATCGCACGGCGCTTCTCCACCTGGGGCCATGTATGGGAGGACATCTACGACAAGGGCTTTCAGCAGACCCGCGCCATGAGCGCCGCGGCTGCGGGAGGGCTCTTCGGCAAGGGTGCGGGCAACGGCTGGCTCAAGAACATCTTTGCCGCCAACACTGACCTTGTCTTCGGCATGATCTGCGAGGAGCAGGGTCTGATCATTGCGATCCTGATGGTGCTGGCCATCCTGCTGCTGGCGAGCTTCGCCATCCGCAGCGCCCGCAGCAGCCGCAGCGCCTATTACGCCATCGCCTCCTGCGCGGCGATGAGCATGCTTCTGGTCCAGGTCGGGCTGAACGTCTTCGGCTCGATGGACATTCTCCCCTTCACCGGTGTCACCTTTCCCTTCGTCTCCCGCGGCGGCTCGTCTCTGCTCTCCTGCTGGATGATGATGGCCTTTCTGAAGAGCGCCGATACCCGGCGCGAGGCCAGCTTTGCCGTGCGCCCGGGCGAGACCATCCGCTCCGTCCGCGACTGGCAGCAGTCCGCAGAGGCGCGGCGGGAGCGCCGGGCGGAGAAAAAGCAGGCCAGAAAAGCAGGGAAAAAGCAGGGAAAACCGTCATCCGGTGAAAAGGCCGCCGAGACCCGGAGAAAACCGGAAGTCGCAGAAAAGCACGAGACCCGGATCATCACTGAGCCCCGGGAGAAGACGGACGGCGGGAAAAAATCCGAAATCCGCGTGACGCTTCAGATTCGGACCCCGCGCGGAAAGGGGGCTGGGAAAAAATGAGAAAGATGAACCGCCGCGCCCTCTCCGTGCTCCTGCTGGCCTCCTTCATCGTTCTGGGGCTTGTGGGCTATGTCGGGCGCTACCTTGCCGACGGTGAGCGCTGGGCCACCTATTTTTCCCGGCTCAACTCGCTCTCCGAGGGGATCGTCACCGACCGCTACGGCGTGCTGCTGGCGGCCTTCACCGCCAACGACAACCACTTCAACGACGACCGTTCCACCCGGATCGCGAACTACCACGTGACGGGCGACTTCTGGGACCGCACCGGCTCCGGCATCCTCACCAGCTTCTCCGGCGAGCTCCACGGCTACAACCCGGTCACCGGCATGACCCAGTCGCGCCACATCTCGATGAAGCTCAACGTGGACGCCGAGATCAACAAGAAGGCCTATGCCGCTCTGGCGGACCGCAAGGGCGCCGTCGGCGTTGTCAACTACCGGACCGGTGAGCTTCTGTGCATGGTCTCGTCCCCCGCCGTCGACCCCACCGAGAACGAACCGGATGCCGCCGAGGGTGCGTACATCAACCGCCTGCTCTCCGCGAGCTTCACCCCCGGCTCGATCTTCAAGCTGGTGACCGCCGCCTCCGCGATCGAGTGCGTGAAGAGCATCTGGCAGAAGAGCTTCTTCTGCGAGGGCGAGGCCGAGGTGGCCGGCGTCAAGATCACCTGCCCTTACGAGCACTACACCCAGGACTTTGCCGGTGCGCTGGCCGTGTCCTGCAACATTGCCTTCTCCCAGATCGCCATCTCGGTGGGGCAGACCGAGATGATCAACCATGTGCGCAGGTGGGGCTTTCTGGACTCCCATGACCTGGACGGCATCCGCACCGCCCCGGGCAACTACCCTCTGGAGTTCGTCGGCGACCCGGAGACCGGCTGGTCCGGTATCGGCCAGTCCACGGACCTGGTCTGTCCCTTCTCGATGCTCCGCTTCGTCTCCGCCATCGCCAACGACGGCATCATCTGCGAGCCGAAGCTCATCGACGACGGTCAGCCGCCCGTGAAGTCCGTCCTGGTCGAGCCAGAGACCGCAAAGACCATGCAGCGCCTGATGCGGAACAACGTCACCACCACCTACGGCGACATCCGCTTCCCGGGCCTGACCGTCTGCGGCAAGACCGGCACCGCCGAGGTCGGGGACGGCACCTCCCACGCCTGGTTCACGGGCTTTCTGCTGGACGAGGAGCACCCTTACGCCTTCGTGGTGTTTGTCGAGAACGGCGGAGGCGGGCTCTCGGTCGCGACCCCCATTGCCAACACCGTCCTGCAGGCGCTGGTGCGCCGGGGCACGGACATGGAGTACTGAGCTATGATTGACATCAGCGTGACTTCCCTGGTGAAGTCCTTTGAGATCGGAAACAACATACTGGACGGCCTGAGCTTTCAGGTCGAGGCCGGCGAGCGCGTCGGCATCCTCGGGCCCAACGGCTGCGGCAAGACCACCCTGTTCCGGATCCTGACCGGGGCGCTGGACGCAGACGAGGGCCAGGTGACCGTTGCCCCCGGCAAGCGCATCGGCCTCATCTCGCAGCTCCCGGTGTATCCCGACGGCTGGACCGCAGAGGACGTGCTGCAGAACGCCTTCCGGCACGTGGACGCTGTCCGCGGACGCATGGAGGAGCTGGAACGGCAGATGGAGCAGGACAGCTCTCCCGCGCTGCTGAGGGAGTACGACCGCCTCGCCTCCGATTATGAGCGGCTCGGCGGCTACGAGACCGACGTGGCCGTGAACCGCGTCGCAAACGGTCTGCAGATCGGCGCCACCATGCGGGCCCAGCCCTTTGCGAGTCTCTCAGGCGGCGAACAGACCCGCCTGAATCTGGCGCGGCTGATTCTCGAGGACACCGAGATCCTGCTTCTGGACGAGCCCACCAACCATCTGGACCTGCGCGCCGTGGAGTGGCTGGAGGACTATCTGCTGCACTTCCGCGGCACGGTGCTCACCATCAGCCACGACCGCTGGTTTCTGGACGTGGTGGCCCAGCGCTGCATCGAGATCTCCGACGGCCGGGCGGAGTTCTACAGCGGCAACTATTCCTTCTATCTTGAGGAGCGTCAGAGGCGTTTTGAGGAAAAGCGGAAGCAGTATGAGAAGGACCAGGCCAAGATCGAGCAGCTCACCCGCGCCGCCGAGCAGATGCATCTCTGGGCATTCATGGGCAACGACAAGCTGCACAAGCGGGCCTTCTCCATGGAGAAGCGGATCGAAAAGCTCTCCCGGAGCGAGAAGCCGAAGGAGCAGAAGAAGCTCTCCGTCCGATTCCGCGAGAGGGCTTTCTCCGGGGACGAGGTGCTCGTCGCCGACGGTCTGAAGAAGGGCTTCGGCCAGCGGGTTCTCTTCTCGGACCTGTCCTTCGTGGTGGAGGGTCAGGAGCGCATCGCCGTCATCGGCGACAACGGCAGCGGAAAGAGCACCCTGGTGAAGCTCATCACCGGTGACGAGGCGCCGGACGCCGGCTGGCTCTCCCTCGGTCCCGCCGTGCGCAGCGCCTGTCTGCCGCAGCTCGTCACCTTTCAGGACGACAGCCGCACGGCCTATGACAGCATGCTCTGGGAGTGCCGCTGCAGCCCCCAGGAGGCGAGGGACCGCCTTGCCGCCTTCGGCTTTCGGGGTGAGGATGTCTTCAAGCCGGTCTCGACCCTCTCCGGCGGCGAGCGCAGCCGGCTGAAGCTCTGCATGCTCATGGGCGGCGACATCAATCTCCTCATCCTGGACGAGCCCACCAACCACCTGGACATTGTGAGCCGCGAGTGGATGGAGGACGCCCTCTCCGACTACGGCGAGACCCTGCTCTTCGTCTCCCACGACCGCTACTTCATCCGGAAGTTCGCCACCAGGATCTGGGCCTTTGAGGACGGCCGCCTGACCGATTACCGCGGGAGCTACGACGAGTATGCCGCCTGGCGGGAACGCCAGAGCCTCTTTGCGGCTGCGGAGAAGAAGACGCCTGAGAAGGTTCAGAAGAAAACGGAGCCGCGCCCCAGAGGCGCGAGCCCGGAGAAGCAGCTGCAGAAGCTGGAGAAGGAGATTTCCCGGCTCGAAAAGCAGCTTGCGGAGCTGGACCGGGAGGCGGAGGAATACGCCACAGACTATCAGAAGCTCATGGAAGTGGACGAAAAAAAAGAAGCCCTGAACACAGAGCTTCTGGCACTGTATGAAAAGTGGGAGGAACTGAGCACATGAAAAAGAACCGTCTCTGGGCCGCGGTCTCCGCGCTGCTGGTCGCGCTCGGTCTGTTTCTGCGTTTCGCCCTGCGGGGCTACGCCTACTGGGGCTATGCGCTGATCTTTGCGGCCTGCCTCATCACGGCCCATCATTTTCTGCCCACCCTTCTCTGGCGCATCCTGCTGGGCCTCACCTGTGTCGGCCTGGTCTACTTCTGCATCGTCGAGGTCCCCATCATCCGCAATGCCCGGACCGACCGGGACGCCGAACGGCCGTATCTGATCGTCCTGGGCGCCGCCGTCTACGGCGAGCAGCCCTCCCTGACGCTGGTGCGGCGGCTGGAGGGGGCGCTGGACTATCTGGACAGATATCCGGGCAGCGTCGCCATCGTCTCCGGCGGCATGGGCAAGGGCGAAAGCATCCCCGAGGCCCAGGCGATGCACAGGTGGCTCCTCAGCCGCGGGATCCCGGAGGAGCGGGTCCTTCTGGAGGAGCGCGCCACCTCCACACAGGAGAATCTGGACTATTCCTTCGACATCATCCGCGGGCGGGGCGACGATCCGGACGGGAACGTCGCCATCGTCTCCAGCGCCTACCACCTGTACCGCTCCAAGTCCCTCGCCCGCCTTCGCGGGGTGGAGGCCGCCGGGGTCGCGGCGCCCTGGGGCTATCCGATGGTCATGCTGAACTACTTCATCCGCGAGGCCTTCGGCATCACCCATCTATGGGTTTTCGGCCGATAACGGTGCAGAGAAAAGCTTCGCGGCGCCTCTGTTCTTCCGCAGAAGCGCCGTGAAGCTCGTATAGGATCCCTTATGATTCTGATTCACTGACCGGGAGGCTGAACTCGGCGGTGAAACAGTACCCGTCCCGGGCGCTGCGGAAGCTCCCTCCCAGCGATTCCATGATTTTCCCGCAGGTTCGCAGTCCGATCCGGGTGCTCTCGGTCCGGCTGTCCACCGTCCGGATGCCGTTGCTCACCGACACCGTGACGCATCCCTCTCCCGCCTCCGTCTTCAGCAGGACCGCCTCTGCCGGGTCGGCGTATTTCTTGATGTTCGAGATCAGATTGTCGATGACCCGCTTCAGCATGGCGGGGTCGGTGTGCACCGTGAGGCCGTCCTCGAGGCGGTCGGCGCTCTCCACCTGCATGCCGAGTTCCATGAGGTCAAACTCCGCCTCGCCCAGGAGCTGCTGCAGCAGCAGATGCGCGTCATAGTCCTCGGCCTGCAGCTCAAGCTCCGAGGTCCCGAAGACCAGGAAGTACTTGAACAGCTCATCCGTCAGATCCTTCAGCGCCAGTGACTTTCCGTACGCTGCATCCAGATAGTGCTGCCGGTCCTCTTCCGGGACGGCATCGGCATTCTTCAGCAGATCCAGATAGCCGATCAGCGAAGTCATCGGGGTGCGGATATCGTGGCTCATCGCCGTGATCAGCTCGCTGTTGGCTTCCCAGGCCCGCTTCTCGTTTCCCATCCTCTCGATGATGGCGTCCCGCATCCGGTCGATATCCGAGGCAAGGGCTGCGATCTCATCCCGGCCCTGGACGGTGATCTCCCCCTCCAGCTCGCCGGCCCCGATCTCCGCCGCCTCCTCCGACAGCCTCACAATCCGATGGGTCAGGCCGTTGGTGTACCAGAAGAGCACGCTGACCAGCACCAGCACAGCAAAGGCCGCCGCGATCCCCCGGTTGATCGTGTCCTCCCGCAGGCGGGAGGTATCGCCGATGGTGATATAATAGACTCCGTCGACAAAACGCATCGGGTAGAGCTTTCCCACGATTCCGGACCGGGGCGGCGCCTCGATGGCCTGCATCCGGACGTTGCGCGAGCCGTCCCTGCTGATGGTGCCGAAGTTCAGGTCGTCTTCCGGATAGACCGTGACGCTGATATAGTCCCGCTCCTGCTGGAAGCGGTCCAGACTGTCCGCGTCGTTGCCTCTGAGCTGGTTTGCGATGACGTAGCGGTTGAGGTCGGTATAGATCGCCGCTTTCCGCGCCGCGACAGCCTCCGTGCTCATGTAATAGTGATCCACCAGTATCGTCCCGATCTGACTGAGTATCAGAAAGACCAGCAGGGCCGAGAACAGGCTCAGCAGTGTCCACAGCAGCAGTTTCGTGCTCAGGCTGTCCGGTGCCCGGGGCACCCGCTCAGTCAATCTGGTATCCTCTGCCCCAGACCGTGCGGACAATCTTCGGCGCTGACGGAACGTCCTCGATCTTTCTGCGCAGGTTCAGGACGTGCACCATGATGGTGTTGCCCGAGCCGGGCAGAAACTTCTCGTTCCAGACCGTCTCATACAGCTCCTGGGTTGTGACCGTGCGGCCCCGGTTCTTCACCAGGCATTCCAGGATCGAGTACTCCGTATCCGTGAGGGGGACAGTCTCTCCGGCGTTGCGCACCATGCGCATACCGAGGTCCACCTCGATGTTGCCGGAGCTCCAGACCGTCGAGGTGGGCTTGCCCCGGTACTCCTGATAGCGACGCAGCAGCGACTTCACCTTAGCCACCAGCTCCGGCTGCGAGAAGGGTTTGGACAGGAAGTCGTCCCCGCCGCTCTGATAGGCCGCAAGACGGTCCTTCTCGGCGCTCTTCGCAGTCAGGAAGAGGATCGGCACGTTGGAGAACTCCCGGATCTTCTCACAGGTCTCCACGCCGTCCATCCCCGGCATCATCACATCCAGAATCACAAGATCCGTATCGGAATTCTCCTGTAAAAACGCGATCGCCGTCTTTCCGTTCTCCGCCTCCGCGGTCTCGTAGTCACGCCGGAGCAGGAGATTCAGCACCTTCCGGATATCCGGGTCGTCGTCCACAATCAGGATTTTTGTCTTTTCTTCGTTCATACCGCTTCCTCCGTACGGGGGACTCTCCCCTCTGTTATGCGCTTCCCGGGGGACGCTGCCTCTGCTGAGGCACAGTATCCGCCCGTATCATACACCTGAATGATATACTAAGACAGTATAACACAGCAGCGCGGCATTTTTCCATGCCGCAGACGAACTTTAAGAATTCTTCAGACACAGCCATCTGCCCTTATGCTACAATTCCAAAGGAAAGTATCACAGCTGGGACCAGCAAAAAATACAGCCCCAAGTAGGTGGGCTGTGATTCTTTCCGATTGTACCGAAATCGTGGCCGGCGATGCAGTCAGTCCAGGATATGGAGTTTGAATGG
>JAILFJ010000103.1 GCA_024697625.1 Oscillospiraceae bacterium | reverse complement strand
AATGTTTATGAGACTGGTAAAAAGATCACTGATGAAGAAAAGGAAAGCATAAACATCGAGTTTTTAGAACCCTTTACCCAATGGAATTACATCATCCGCCCAGTTCAAAATGGCACGTTTGTTTCGTGACAGACCCTTACCTTTGAAATGTGCGGCCTGACGGGAGCCATTGCGGCATCCGTATTGTCTGTGCTTAATTACCTCTATCTGGTTTATACGATACCCGGATACTATGATACAGACGGCGTTATCAGCTGGGTTGCCTGCTTTTTCTTCTATTTCGGTGTAAAACTTGTGAAGGGATGGCAGGAGAAGAACAGGAAGTCCATGACCCTTTACGGCCTCGGCCTGATTGTGAGCTTCATCGCCCTGTATCACAGCTGGTATATCTATTATCTGTTCCCGGGGATCTTTGTCGGGGCTCTCATCCTGTTTACACTTCTCACCTGGAAAAGGGGTAAGGAAAAGAGACCGTTCTTCTTTGCTCCCCTTCTGCTCGCTGTGGGGATCGTCGCCGTGCTCCTTATCCTGGAAAAGACTCTTCTTTCAAGGGTATTAGGATTATTCAGCCTGATCACATCCCCGGTTGAGAGCGGCGGCAGTCTATTTCAGAACGTCTTTTCCTCGATTACCGAACTGCAGAAGCCTCCTCTCTGGACGGAACAGATTTCCGGCCTGTTCCGGCTGGATATATTCTCGGATTCAAATCTCTGCATCATCAACTGCATAGGCGGAATCGTACCCTTCCTCTCTGCTTTGGCCATGTGCCTGATCATCCTCATACGGATCATCAGAAAAGACGTCCGGATAGAGTACCTTTTGCTTCTCATATGGTATGCCGTCACTCTGGTGCTCTCTTTCATGGGCTGGCGTTTTATCATGCTCTTCGCCGTGCCCTCCGCGATCCTGGCGGGGAACCTGGCGGGAAGCGTTTCCGGACTTATGGATCAAAGGAGATTTAAGCTCCGGCCTGTTTGCCAGGGCCTGCTTCTCGTCCTTTTGCTGCTTCCGACGCTCTGCAGCGCATACAGAATTCTTACCGACTTCGATTATGAGTCGGACAAACCGGTGGGAGAGTGTCTTGCGAAAATCAGGGAGAACACACCCGAGGATACCATGCTGGTCAGTTGGTGGGATTGCGGATATTTTCTGGAAGAAAAAGGCAGTCGCAGAACCCTCTTTGACGGAGGCACCCAGCACAGGGAACGCACTTTTCTCGTCTCCAGGGCCTTTGCCACGGAAGATGAGGAACTGTCGGCGAACATCTTCCGCATGCTGTCCGGCAAGGGCAATAAGGGCATTTCTCTCATGCTTTCAACTTTTGGCGACACAGAGGAGACTCTCTTTCTCATGGATGAGCTTCTCTCCGGCAGCAAAACGGAAGCCCGGGAATTGCTGTTGAACAAGGACATTTCCGAAGAACTGGTAAATGAGATTACAGAGCTTTTATTTCCGGAGAATGTGCCGCCGACGGAATGCGTTATCACCCCCGATATGCCGTGGATCTGCGGCTGGTTCCCTGTTTACGGGCAGAGCATGACGGAAAGGGCCGAAAAACCCGTAAGGTTCGCCTGGGAAGTGCATATGATGCCGATCAGCCTTTCGGAAAATGGAAGCACCGCTATTGACACAGGAAACGGATATTACGTGATCCTTGAAGAGAGTGACAGCAGCTGGTATGCCCGCAGCTCCCTTACGGAAGAACCCTCGGAAGAGCAGCCCATGCATGTAGAAAGAGTGATCATCAGAGATCATGACAGATACAGAGAATATGCGCAGAACAATCCTCTACCCAAGGGTGAACAGGATTCAGATACCGACAGGGCATCCATTCCCTGGACCGTCATCGTTACCGACGATGGGCAGATAAGCACTTTTTCGATGGTATCCTCCGACCTTGCGGACTCTGTTTTCGGAAGACTGGTTTATCTCGGAGGAGCAGGCCTTACGCGCTATAAAGAAGAGCCGGAGCTTTCAAACGAGGTTCTGGTTTACCGGATTCTGGAGTAGTGCTATATCCGTTACCTGTGTATGGCAGAGCACAGCCGGGATCAGGGGCAATACCGAATGAACGGAAGCGGTTCAAAAAAGTTGAGGAGGATGAGTCATGAAGAAAACATTGGTCCTTGTAATCACCGTGCTGATCATCGAGGTACTCGGCTTGAGCCCGGCATCTGCAGCCCCGTCTCTGATTGAAGAGGGAGAGAAGCTCCTCCAGGCGCAGCCGCCGGAGTATGAGAAGGCGGCGCAGCTCTTCCGACGTGCCGGGATTCAGGGAGACGGCGAGGGATATTACCGGCTCGGCCTGCTGTATGAAGAGGGAAAGCTGGTCATCGGAAACCCGTGTACCGATGACCTCGAGGCGCTTGGCAGAAAAAAAGCGGAGGAATACTATCGGCTGGCGGAAGAGAACGGCTTCGCAGCGGAGAGAGACGGGCGCACGGGATGGAAGTCCATTACGCAGGAAGAGGCCAGAGAGATCATGGCTGAGGAAGACGGATATATTATCGTGGATGTCCGAAGACAGGATGAATACGATGCGGGACACATTCCGGGTGCAGTTCTGATCCCGAACGAGACCATCGGAGATACCCCGCCGGAGGAGCTTCCGGATTTCGATCAGATTATTCTGATCTACTGCCGGAGCGGAAACCGATCAAAACAGGCGGCCCAAAAGCTCTCAGACCTTGGTTATACCGGCATTTTTGAGTTCGGAGGGATCAACACCTGGGACGGAGAGATTGTAACGGAGGAAGCCGCAGATACAAAAGGAAAATGAAGCCTGGAGGAACCTGACGGGCCTTCTGACAGGGGATGACAGAGGGGCAGGCGGATTCTTCCGGTTATTTGAAGAATTCTGACAAAGGTGTCTTGTCAAAAACAGGAAAAAGGTATATATTGAAGTCTGATAATTCTCTGACGAAAACGGAGTTTTTTCTATTATGTGTCTGGCTGTTCCCTTAAGACTGGTGGAAATAAACGGAAATGACGCTGTCGGCGAAGCGCTTGGGATGCGGCGGGGCGTCCGCGTGGATTTTATCCCCGAACCGAAGGTCGGGGACTATGTGATGGTCCATGCGGGCTTCGCGATCGAGCGGCTGACCGAGACGCAGGCAGAAGAGGATCTTGAGACCTGGGAGGAGCTTCAGGATGCCCTCGGCTGAGCGGTGCCGGAGTCTTCTCCGCGCGATCGAAGCACTGCCGCTGGCTGAAACACAGATCATGGAGGTCTGCGGGACGCACACCATGGCCATCGCGAAGGCCGGGATCCGCAGCCTCCTGCCGCCGCAGGTTCGCCTGCTCTCAGGGCCGGGATGCCCGGTCTGCGTAACGCCCCAGGAGGACATCGACGCGATCTTGGAGCTCGCCATGGAGAGGGACGTGATCCTAAGCAGCTACGGCGACATGCTCCGCGTACCGGGAAGCCGCAGAGGAGACAGCCTCCTCCGGAGAAGGGCCCTCGGAGCGGACGTCCGGATTGTCTATTCGCCGATGGATGCGCTGGAGATCGCAGCGCAGGAGCCGGGGAAGCAGGTCGTTTTCCTCGGGATCGGCTTTGAGACCACCGCGCCCGGCACCGCAGCGGCGATCCTCGCGGCGCGGGAGAGAGGGCTTCGCAACTTCAGCGTGCTCTCGCTGCTGAAGTCCGTCGAGCCGGCGCTCCGGACGCTGATGGCGGGCGAGGGCTTTGCGGTCGACGGCTTTCTGTGCCCGGGCCACGTGGCGACGATCATCGGTGAAAAAGGCTTTCGCTTTCTCCCGGAGGAGTACCACATCCCGGGGGTGATCGGGGGCTTTGAACCGGAAGAGATCCTCACGGCCATCTGGCTGCTGCTGAAGCAGATTGCGGAGAAGGACCCGAAGCTTCGGAATGCCTATCCCAGGGCAGTGCGCCCGGAGGGAAATCCGATCGCGCTCAGGGTGATGGAGCAGTGCCTCGAACCGGCCCCGGCCCGCTGGCGCGGTCTCGGTATGATCCCGGCGAGCGGCTTCCGTCTGAGGGAAGCGCTCTCCGGCTGGGATGCGGAAAAGCGCTTTGCCTTCCGCACTGGCGGAGCCCGGGAGGCCGGGAAGAAAGACGGCTGCGGGAGCTGCCGCGGAGAGACAGCCGCGGGAGGGGCAGTGCTGTCCGCCTGCCGCTGCGGAGACGTGATCACCGGAAGGCTCCGTCCGACCGGGTGCCCGCTGTTCGGAAAGGTCTGTACACCCGAGGACCCCGTGGGACCCTGCATGGTATCCGGGGAAGGCGCCTGCGCTGCGGAATATAAATATCGGGACGTTCTGTGATGGAAGATATTATTACGCTGGATTACGGCAGCGGGGGGATGAAGACCTCCCGGCTGATCGAACGCTATATTCTGGGAAGCTTTGGCAACACGGTCCTGAACCAGCTCGGAGACGGAGCGGTTCTCGGCGAGCTCGCCTTTTCGACCGACAGCTTTGTGGTCGACCCGCTGTTCTTCCCGGGCGGGGATATCGGGAAGCTTGCCGTCTGCGGTACGGTCAACGACCTGGCCATGTGCGGGGCGGAGCCGCAGTATCTGAGCTGCGCCATGATCATCGAGGAGGGGCTCCCGTTTGAGACGCTGGAGCGGGTTCTGAGGTCCATGGGCTCGGCGGCGGAGGCGGCCGGGGTGCAGATCGTGACCGGCGACACCAAGGTTGTGGAAAAGGGCCGAGGCGACGGCCTCTACCTCAACACCGCCGGCATCGGGACCGTACGCCATCCGCTCCCCGGGCTCAAGGCAGTGGTTCCCGGGGACGCAGTGCTGGTCTCAGGCACGGTGGGGGATCACGGTACGGCGGTGATGCTCGCCCGCAGCGGCATGATGGAGGGGGAGATCCTTTCGGACTGCTGCCCGCTGAACCGCCTGACCGAGCGCATCCTCTCATCCGGAGCGGCGGTGCGGATCCTTCGGGATCCGACGCGCGGCGGGGTCGCAACGACGCTGAATGAGTTTACGGAGCGACAGCCCTTCGGGATCGAGCTTACCGAAGAGTGCGTCCCGATCCGACCGGGCGTCCGAGCAGCCTGCGAGATGCTGGGCCTGGACCCGCTCTACTGCGCCAACGAGGGCAAGCTGCTGGCAGTCTGTGCGCCGGAGGACGCGGAAGGACTGCTGGAGATCATGGGGCCGGAGGCGGCGCAGATCGGCACCGTGACGGAGAATGCACCCGGCCGTGTCGTAATGCGTACCGGCCTCGGGGGCAGAAGGATTCTTCAGAAGCTGGCGGGCGCGCAGCTGCCGAGAATCTGCTGAGAGCCCGGGAGACATGCCGGCGGCGGCCGCAGTGCTGCCGGAAAACAGGAGAACCCAGACCGATCGGAGACGAAGGCCTGTTCTCATATAGAATGAAAGAACGAAAACTGAGGAACTGAAGGACAAGACTATTGAGAGGTGATGAAACATGCAGGAGTATAAGCGCATCGACATCAGCAGAGATGACGTCCTGCCCCTCGCGGAGAGAATGAAGAAGGAAGGCAGATTCCTTGTGATGATCCACGGCATGATCAACAAGGAAGGTCAGCCGGACGTCTCATGGGACTATGCCGTCGACCCGGTCGTGGAGAGCTACCACGTGGTCGGGGAGACGAGCTTCCCCTCCATCGGGGCAGTCTACGCCGAGGCGGCGACCTGGCCGGAGCGGGAGCTGAACGAGCTGTTCGGCTTCAGCTTTGAGGGACTGGACACATCGAAGCGGCTCTTCCTGCCGGAGGACATGCTCGAGACGCAGGGCAGGGGCCAGATCATGGTGACGCCCCTTAAGGAGCTGGTCGAGAAGAATGTCGGGGAGGTGAATCCATGAGTTATATTATTCCCATCGGTCCGTATCATCCCGCTTTGGAGGAGCCTGTCCACGCCAGACTCTATACAGAGGGCGAGGTCATCCGGGATGCGGAGGTGTTTGTCGGCTACAACCACCGCGGCATCGAGAAGCTCGCCACCGAGCGCAACGCCATTCAGACCCTGGTCCTGGTGGAACGTGTCTGCGGCATCTGCTCGCACTCCCACGCCTTCACCTACGCCCTCTGCGTGGAGGAGCTCAACGGCGTGGAGGTCCCGAAGCGCGGCGAGTATATCCGCGTCATCACGGCGGAGCTGGAGCGGCTGCACTCCCACTTCCTCTGGCTGGGCATCGCCTGCCATATCATCGGCCACGACAGCATGTTCATGCATATCTGGGATGAGCGCGAGCTCGTGATGGATATCCTGGAGGAACTGACCGGCAACCGCGTCAACTATGCCATGTGCACCGTCGGCGGAGCCAGGCGCGACGTCTCGGATGACCTGAGAAGGCGGATCCTTGAGGCCTGCGACAAGCTGAAGGCGCCGCTGGACCGCATCACCGAGATCGCCCTGACAGACAAGACCATCGCCATGCGCACCAAGAACGTCGGCGTTCTGACCCGCGAGGATGCCCTGAAGCTCGGGGCTGTGGGCCCGCACGCCCGCGCCTCCGGCGTGGATATCGACGTCCGCCGCGACGCGCCCTACAGCGCCTACGGTGACTTCGAGTTTGACGTTCCCGTTGTCGAGAGCGGCGACGTCTTTGCCCGCGTCGTGGTCCGCGCCCTGGAGTGCTACGAGAGCATCAAGATCATCCGCCAGGCCCTGGAAAATCTGCCGGAAGGCCCGATCAATCTGGGCGCCAAGCTCACGAAGATCAAGGCCGGCCAGACCGTGAAGCGCCATGAGGCGCCCCGCGGCCAGCTGAGCTACATGCTGGTCGGTGACAACAGCTTCAACAACTACCGCATCAGCATCCACGTACCCAGCTACAAGAACACCCCGACCGTCCCCCATATGCTGCGGGGCAACACGGTCGCAGATGCCGGGCTGATCATCGCCAGCATCGACCCCTGCTTCAGCTGCCTGGACCGCTGAGGGATGGAGCGCTCTTTGCTGCCGGCTGCATTCCGGCGCAGTCTGACCGGCAGCCGGGGACGGAGAGGGAGGACGGACGATGCATGAGATGGCACTGACCCAGGGGATCCTCGCCGTCATAAGCTCAGAACAGAAGAAGAGCGGCTTCTCCCGCGTGCGGGAGATCCGACTGAAGATCGGGGAATATTCCGGCGTGATCCCGAGCTGCATCGAGACTTTCTTTCCCCTCGCGGCCGAAGGGACCGCAGCGGAGGGGGCCAGCCTGGTGCTGGAGACGGTTCCCGCCGCTTTCCGCTGTCCGGACTGCGGCTACGAGGGTCCGGTCGAAAAGCACACGGCCTGCTGCCCGGACTGCGGCGGTACCGGGATCCGGATGACGCAGGGCAGGGAGTTCTTTGTAGAGAACCTTGCGGTAGAATAATTCATACACAGATAAAGCAACACAGTTAGCAGAAAACAGAAAACAGATAGGAGTGGTTTGGTTTGCAAAAGACGAAATTTTCCGCCGTCGCGGCGACTTTTCTCGTCTGCTTTGTCTTCTGGGTGCTTCTGGACTTTTCCTTCAAGGCGGAGGAGCTGCTGGCCGGCGCGATTGTGAGTCTTGCCGTCGCGCTGTTTACCGCACGCTTCTTCATCCATGAGGATGCCGGATGGTTCCTGAACCCGAAGCGGCTCTTCTCGCTCCTCCGCTTCTGGTGTGTGACCTTCCCCATTGAGCTGGTGAAGGCCAACGTGGCGATGGCGCGGATCTGCTTTGGCGGCTGCCGGGACATCGCCCCCGGGATCGTGAAGATCCCGACGGAGCTGAAGTCGGACTACGGCCTGGCGGCGCTGTCCAACTCGATCACGCTGACACCGGGGACGATCACCATGGAGGTGACGGAAGAGGACGGAAGGAACTGGCTCTACGTGCACTGGATCAAGGTCCGCGAGACCGAACCGGAGGCAGCGGGCGAGGCGATCAAGGGCACACTGGAAAAAGGACTGAAGGAGGTATGGGCATGACGGATCTGCTGATCTTTTCCATCCTGTTCGCGGTTCTGGCGATTCTGTGCGTGTACCGCCTGATGAAGGGCCCGACCGCGGCGGACCGCATGGTGGCTGCGGACAACGCGGACATACTGATCTGCTGTGCGATGATCCTCTTCTCACTGTTCAGCGGGCGCGGGGTGTATCTGGACATCGCCCTGATCTGCGCGCTGTTCGGCATCATCGACACCATCGCTGTCGGCAGATATCTTGACACGAAAGGGAGGTTCCGCCATGAGGATCGTGATTGATCTCCTGATTGCGGCAGGGCTGGTCTTCGCGACCGCGGGTACCCTGGGGATCCTGAAGATGCCCGATACCTTCAGCCGCATGCAGGCGGCGACCTGCATTTCCACTCTCGGCGTCCTGCTGCTGGCCCTGGGTGGGATCCTGTACGCGGCGGTGATGATGCACAGCGCGGCCTCGGCCATCAAGATCGCGGTGATCGCGCTGATGGTGCTGGTGACGAACCCGGTGGGCTCGCACGTTATTGCGAAGGGCGCGTACAGCCACGGCATCCGTCCGGAGACGAAAATGGACACAGACGATCTGGGGAGGGATTTCGATGAATAACGCAATGGTCCTCCTGGACCTGCTGATCATCGCGGGCCTTGTGGTGTCGGCGGTGCTGGCGGTCCGGTTTGAGAAGCTCCTGAGCGCCGTGATCGCGCTGGGCGCGACAGGGCTGTTCGCGGCAGCGGCGTTTCTCCTGATGCACGCGCCGGACGTGGCGATCTCGGAGGCGGCCGTAGGCGCGGCCCTGACCCCGCTGATCTTCATCGTGGCGCTGATCCGGATCCGGGGAGGGAACGACAGATGAAGAAGTTTCTGACCTGGGTCTCCCTCGCGGTGATCCTGTTTGCCTGCTTTGCCGCAGCGCTGCAGATGGCGGAGATGCCCCGCACCTACGACGGGCGGAACGCCAAGGTGCCGGTACTGGTCCTGCAGGAGAACCCTGAGAGCTATGACGACAGCGAGGCGGACGGGGCCGCGGCGGCCATCGTCCAGCAGAACCTTGCCAAAACCCATGCGGTCAACGACGTGACCAGCATCGTCTTCGACTTCCGTGGCTACGATACCATGGGCGAGGCCTTCATCCTGATCACGGCAGTGGCGGGCTCGACGGTGATCCTCTTCGCCAAGAAGAAGGAGGATAAAGATGAAAAATGAAATCCGTATCCGCCACGTGATCCAGGGCAGCCTGGACCTGGTCTTCCCGCTGACCATGATGTACATGTGCTACATCATCCTCCACGGGCACCTGTCGCCTGGCGGCGGCTTCCAGGGCGGCGTGCTGGTGGTGGGCGTGATCCTGATGCTCTACTTCGCCAACGGCTACAGCGACACCGTGACCGCGCTGAGCGCGGGGCTCCTCCACGAGGCGGAGGGCCTGGCCTCGGTGGCCTATGTGGCGCTGGCGCTGATGGGCGTCGCGGTAGGCGCCCAGTTCTGTGAGAATATCCTGTATACCCAGGGCGCCATCGGCCAGCTGTACAGCTCGGGCACGGTTTTCTGGATGAACCTGACCGTCGGTATCAAGGTCATCACCGGGATCGGCTCGATCACCCTGCTGATGCTGGGCGTCGCGAACCAGAGAAATGAGGTGGGCTGAATGATTCTTGTGAACTATCTGGCCGCCTTCTTCCTGATCACGCTTGGTCTCTACTGCATTGTGACCAAACACGATCTGCTGAAGTCGGTCATCGGCCTGTCCATCATGGACTACGGCGTCAATCTCCTGATCATCACCGTCGGCTTCAATCCCGGCGGCACCGCGCCGATCTTCTCCTTCGGCGAGCTGAACCCGTCCAGCTTCTTCGTGGACCCGATCCCCCAGGCCCTGACCCTGACCAGCATCGTCATCGGCGCCTGCGTCACGGCCATGAGCCTGTCCCTGGTGATCCGGCTGCGCGAGATGTACGGCACGACGGACACGCGTGAGATAAGGAGGTTGAGAGGATGACACACTTCCCGATCCTTGCCATCATGGCCTACTTCCTCGGCGCCTTCCTGATCGTGATCTTCGGCCGGAACCGCGGGGTGCGCAACACCCTCGGTTTCCTCGCCACGGCCTGCCCCCTGGTGCTGATGATCGCCCTGGTGAAGCCCGTGATCCTGTCCGGCCAGACCATCGCCTACTGGATGGGCGGCCGTGAGCCCGCCGGCGGCTACGCCATCGGCATCGCGCTGGAAGTGGACGCGCTGGGCCTGTTCTTCGGCCTGCTGATCGCCACCGCGGTCTTTGTGGCGATGCTCTACTCCTTCAGCTACATGTCCCACGACGACAACGAGCCCCAGTACTACACCCTGTTCCTGATGCTCTGCGGCGGCGTCATGGGCCTGGTCCTCTCCGGCGACCTCTTCAACATGTTCATCATGATTGAGATCCTGACCTTCGCCGCAGTGGCCCTGACCGCGTTCCGGAACACCGCGACCGGCGCGCTGGAGGCCGCGTTCAAGTACCTGGTGGTGGGCAGCATCGGCTCCAGCTGCATCCTGGCCGGAACCATCATGCTCTACGCCCAGGCACACACCCTGAACTTCGCACAGCTGGCGGCCTTCCTCCCGGGGCATCTGAACCGGGCCACGGTCATCGCCTACGCGCTGCTGTTCATCGGCTTCTGCACCAAGGCCTTCCTGGTGCCCTTCCATCCGCTGGCGGCGGACGCCCACGGCGCGGCCCCGGCCCCGGTGTCGGTGCTGATCTCCGGCGTCCTGACCAAGTCCGGCCTCTACGGCATCATTCGTCTGAGCTACATCCTCTTCCGTACGATGAACCTCGGAACCGTCCAGTTCTGGCTGGTCTTCCTCGGCTCGGTCAGCATGTTCGTCTGCGTGACGATGGCGCTGGCTCAGCATGACTTCAAGCGTCTGCTGGCCTTCCACTCGATCTCCCAGATCGGCTACGTCCTGACGGCGGCCGGCCTCGCAACGGCGCTGGGGGTGTCCTCGGGCCTCTACCACGCCATGAACCACACGCTGTTCAAGGGCCTCCTGTTCCTCTGCGCGGGCGCAGTCCTGCACGAGACGGGGACCACCGACCTGGACCGGCTGGGCGGCCTGTCGAAGAAGATGCCCCAGACCACGGTCCTCTTCCTGATCGGCGCCTTCTCCATCAGCGGCGTGCCGCCCTTCAACGGCTTCGCCTCCAAGTGGCTGATCTACCAGGCCACCTACCAGAAGGCAGTGGAGTCCGGCAACATCGGCTTCCTGTTCGCCACCATCACCGCCCTCGTCACCAGCACCATGACCCTCGCGTCCTTCGTGAAGGTGACCCAGTCGGTCTTCTTCGGGCAGCTCCCGAAGGAGTATGAGAACGTGAAGGAAGTCTCCCTGGGCATGCGGCTCGCCATGGGCATCCTGGCCCTGCTCTGCATCCTGACGGGGCTCTTCCCGGGCTTCGTGACCACCTACCTGACCGAGCCCGCCGCCCGCGCGGCCCTTGGCGCCAACTCCTACATCAACGCCATGATGGGCTCGGGCTACGCCGAGAGCTTCGGCCTCGCGGACACACTCCCGGTCAGATTCGTCTCAGCCGGCGTCTGGAGCCCGATCTCCTGGCTCTGCGTCCTGATGATCATGCTTCTGGGCGTCTGCATCGTCGCAGTGGCCTCCCGCTACGACCAGGTCTCCGCTCTGGCCGCCTCTGAGGCGGTGCCCGCACCCGCGGCCCGCTACGGCAGCGGCAGCGCAGCCGAAGGCAAGTACGAGCTGTTCTACGGCGGTGAGGAAGCGGTGTACTCGCAGGTTGGCGGCGAGGACCTCTTCTGGGGCTTCAAGCACAACTGGCGGGGCTACTTCCGCTTCATGCACGAGCTGCACAGCGGAATTGTGAACGACTACGCCCTCTGGGCGGTCGTGGCGCTGGCGCTGGCGATGCTCTACGCCATGGTCATACTGTAAGGGAGGCGAGAACATGACTGTGATTCTTGACGGCCTGAAGTATCTGGCCTATATACTGATCTTCCCGGGCTTCCTGTTCTGCTTCCTCTCGGGCATGCTCCTCTGCGGCATCGACCGCAAGCTGGTGGCCCGCATGCAGAAGCGCGTCGGCCCCCCGATCCTCCAGCCCTTCTATGACTTCTTCAAGCTCCTGGGCAAGGAGACGATCGTCCCCTCGGCAGCCAACCGCACGGTCTTCCTGCTGGCTCCGCTGGTGGGTCTGGCCGCACAGGTGGTGCTGCAGCTGTTCATCCCGATCTTCTCCTTCAGCGCCTTCCGGGGTGTGGCGGACGTGATCGTGATCCTCTACCTGCTCCTGATCCCGGCCCTGTCGGTGATCCTGGGCGCGGCGGCCTCGGGCTCTCCCTATGCGGGCGTGGGCCTCTCGCGCGAGATGGTCACCGTCCTCGCGGTGGAGCTCCCGCTGGTCCTGGTTCTGCTGGCCGTGGCAAAGACGGTCGGTAACGCCATCGGCAGCGGCCTCTGCTTCAGCCTCACAGACATCGTGCGCTACCAGGTCCGCAACGGCAGCCTGATCACCCGGCTCTCGATGCTCCCCGCAGCGGCGGCCATGCTCCTCATCATCCCAGGCGAAACCGGCAGCCACCCCTTTGACGCGGCGGAGGCCGAGACGGAGATCTGCGAGGGCATGCTGGCCGAGTACAGCGGAAAGCCCCTCGCCGTGTACAAGCTCTCCTCCGCGGTGAAGCTCCTCACCATGACGACGCTGTTCGTGGCGCTGTTCCTCGGCGGAATCGGCGGCGGGATCGACCGGGTCCTGATGGGCGGCACAGCCGGCGGTTCCATCGCGTTCCTGATCGAGATCGCTGTTCTGTTCCTGCTCTGCGCCCTGCTGGTGGCGGTCTGCGTCTCGCTGGTGCATGCGGTCACGGCGCGCCTGCGCATCGAGCAGATCTTCAAGTACTACTGGACCGTGGTCACCGGCCTCGCGGCGCTGAGCCTCGTGATGGCCTGGTACGGTCTGTAAGAAAGGAGCTGGTTCCATGTTTGAAAAACTGATCTCTGAAAGCGCCGGAAAGTCCCCGTGGCTCTTCCACATCAACGCCGGCTCCTGCAACGGCTGCGACATCGAGCTCGTCGCGGTCCTGACCCCGCGTTTTGATGCCGAGCGCCTCGGCTTCAGGCTGACCGGCTCGCCGCGTCAGGCGGACATCGTGGTGGTCACCGGCCCGGTCACCAAGCAGTCGCTGCCCCGCGTCCTGAGGGCGATCTCTCAGGTACCGGAGCCCCGCTGCATCGTGACGATGGGCTCGTGCCCGCAGAGCGGAAACGTCTTCCGCGGCAGCTACTCCATCGCAGGCCCCCTGTCCAAATATGTGGACGTGGATGTGGACGTAGCCGGCTGCGCCCCGAAACCGGAGGCGGTCATCGACGGCCTCGCCCTCGCCCTGAAGATCCTTCAGGAGAAATCCGCGAAGAGATCCAAGGCTGCAAAGGCCCCCGCAGCAAAAGCTGAAGCTACGGCCCCTGAGACCAAAGCTGCCGAAGCGGCCCCCGAAAAGGCCGAAGCGGCCCCGGCTGAGCCGGCAGCCTCCACCCCTGCGGAAGCAGCCCCGACAACCGCCGCTGAGGCCCCTGCTCCTGAGACTGAAGCTCAGGTCTCTGAGGTCCCCGCACCGGAGGCCGCTGCCCCTGCATCAGAACCCGCGGAAGGGGGGAATAATTAATGGATTTCCCATTTGTTAAAGAAGCCATCGCCCAGCTCTTCTCAAAGCCCAGCACGGTGGAGTATCCCTTCGTACCGGCACCCGCAAAGCCCAATTACCGCGGCCGCATCGTGTTCCATCCGGACAAGTGCATCAGCTGCAACATGTGCGAGCGCGTATGTGCCGGACAGGCCATCAGCCACGTGTCCGAACCCTGCGAGGAGGGCGAGCGCATCACCCGCCGCTTCTACCTGGGAAGCTGCACCTTCTGCTCCCACTGTGCGAGCTTCTGCACCCACGGCGCCATCGAACTCTCCGATGACTATCACATGGTCGCGGACTACTTCCACGCCCCCAGCTTTGAGGAAGGCGAGGAGGCCCTGATCGTCACCGGGACCTACATCAAGAAGGCCCCTGTGAAGAAAGCCAAACCCGCGGCAGAGGCGAAACCCGCAGCCGCTCCCGCAAAGGCTGCCCCAGCCGCTGAGGCCAAACCGGCTGAGCCCGCGGCACCTGCCGTAGCGCCTGCCCCGGCACCGGAGGCCGCACCTGCAGCCACGCCCGAAGCGCCAGCCTCCGCGGAAATCCCCGCTGCTGCCGTCGCTGACGCCAGGGCCGCAGCCGAGCCGGAACTGAAGGAAGCCCCGGCGGAGAAGCCGAAGCGGAGCAGAAAACCCAAAGCAGCCGCCGAGGAAGCTCCCGCTCCTGAAGAGGCCCCGGCTCCTGCAGCAGTGACCCCCGCAGAAGAAGCTCCTGCGGAAGCACTTGCCGTGGAAGCCCCCGCGGAAGCCGCTCCTCCCGAGCCGCGTGATGACGGAAAGCCCGTCCAGGATCCCGCAAAGTGCATCTACTGCACGCTCTGTGCCCGCAACTGCCCGGCCGGCGCGCTGACCGTCGACCGCAAGGCGAAGACCTGGACCCTCGATGAGGACAGCTGCGTCGCCTGCGGGACCTGCCAGGGTGTCTGCCCCAAGGACGCCATCATCATGTGACGGCCACAGGAGAATAATAATACTACTCGAAAAAGCCCCGTCCCCCGGGGCTTTTTCCATACCTGCAATGTGCCGGGATCCAGGTCGCCGGAGGGCAGCCGCAGCATCAAAGATCACCGCTTTCTCCGCACAATCCATTGTGAAAAGCCATGATGCGTCCTGCCCTGCATTTCCACCCTGAGATGTTGTCGGAATTCAGCATCTGAAACGCCGGATTCTATTGCGTTCCATACTGATGGATGTTATAATCATATCGAATAATAATGGAAAGGACAGACGAATTGCATAACCGCAATGCCGCCGGTCCTTTTCTGCTATGCTGGAGGTGAAGCCATGGAGAATGACAGCCGGATCAGAATTCTGCGGATTCTTGAACTGCTGCGCACAGAGACGGACGAGACCCATCCCATCACCATTGTGGAGATGGTAAAGCTCCTGAACGAGCGCTGGGGGCTCGACTCCTATCGGATTACGGTACAGAAGGATATTGCCGCGCTGATTGATGCCGGATACCCGATTGAAGTCGTCCGGTCTACGCAGAACAGATACTATGTGACTTCCCAGTTGTTTGAACTTCCCGAACTGAAGCTGCTGATTGACGCAGTGGAATCCGGAAAATTCATCAGCGAGAAGAAGAGCCGCGAGCTGACGGAGAAACTGACCACGCTGGCCATCCGCAGCGATCGGGACTCCCTTAAACGAAATATCAGCATATCCGGGCGGGTCAAGACCGGAAATGAGCACCTCTACTACATCATGGACGCACTGAATGACGCGATCAACCGAAAGCAGAAGGTGCAGTTTTATTATTTCGAGTATCACGCCGGGAAGAAGAAAAAGCTGAAGAACGGCGGGGAACCGTATGTACTCAGCCCCTATACTCTGACATGGAACGGCGACTTCTATTATGTCGTCGGCTGGTCGGACAAGCATCAGAAGATCGCGACCTTCCGCGTGGACCGGATCTACCGGGTTCCGGAGCTTCTGACAGAAAAAGCAGTAGCGAAACCGAAGCAGTACAGCATCGGCGACTTCGCCGAAAAGGCTTTCCAGCTGTTTGACAAGGAACATGCAACCGTCGAGCTGCTGTGCGTCAATGAAGCCATGAACACGGTGATTGACCACTTCGGCACGAAGATCAGAACCGAACAGGTGGATGAAGAGCATTTCCGCTTCAGGGCGGAAGTCTCGGTCAGCCCGGTGTTTTTTGCCTGGGTCTTCGAATTCGGGGGTATGATTCGGATAGTCGGTCCGCAGGAGGTGAAGGATGCCTACGAGGATCGCCTGAGAAAGCAGCTCTGCGGCTCATAAGAAAGACAGCATCGGCATCAGAAATACAGCAAACCAGAGGAGGACAGGGGACATGACAGAGACAGCAAAAACAGTGACGTACCGGGGAGCAGAGTTCCAGCCGGGAGCACTTCTGTGGCTCGGAACAGAGAGAACGCCCTGGCGGGTGTTGGAGGTGGACCGGGAGGCAGAGACGGCGCTCCTGATTGCGGAGAAACCGGTCTGTGAGAAAGACTACAATGATCAGTGGGCAGACACCACATGGGAGCAGTGCAGCCTGCGGGCCTGGCTGAACGGAGAATACTATGAGAAGACCTTCTCCGAGGAAGAGAAGGCGGCGATCCTGGAATGCGAGCTGAAGAACCCCGATAAACCAAGGTGGGGAACCAAAGGCGGAAACGACACCAGGGACAGAGTTTTCCTGCTCAGTATCGAGGAAGCGCAGAAGTACTTCAAGGATGACAGAGACCGCGCTGCGGGCTCTTCGTGGTGGCTCCGGTCGCCGGGCTTAATCAGTAGACTCGCCGCAAGCGTCAACTCTGACGGCAGCATCTGCGTCGACGTGAACGGCCGACTCGGCGTTCGCCCTGCTTTGAAAATCAATCTGGAATCCGATCTCTTCCAGTCTTTCATCTTATCCAAATCTCCTGAATCTATCATTATCAGAGTTCCGGAACTGTATATCCAAGATAAGAAAGTGATTAGTATCCTGTCGGATATCAAGGAGGCAATGATCCCGGAGAGCGTGACGAACATCGGGGAGAGTGCGTTTTCGGGATGCAGCGGGCTTACGAGTATCACGCTCCCGGAGAGTGTGACGAGCATCGGAACGAGTGCATTCTCAGGGTGCACAGGGCTTACAAGTATCACGATCCCGGAGAGTGTGACGAGCATCGGAATGAACGCATTCTCAGGGTGCACAGGGCTTACGAGTATCACGCTCCCGGAGAGTGTGACGAGCATCGGGACGAGCGCATTCCGGGGGTGTAGCAGTCTGACAAGCATAACGCTCCCGGAGAGTGTGACGAGCATTGGAGATGGCACATTCATGGGATGCAGCGGGCTTATGAGTATCATGATCCCGGAGAGTGTGACGAGCATCGGAATGTATGCATTCTCAAGGTGCACAGGGCTTACGAGTATCACGATCCCGGAGAGTGTGACGAGCATCGAAATGAACGCATTCTCAAGGTGCACAGGGCTCACGAGTATCACGATCCCGGAAGGTTTGAGAAGCATCGGAATGGGTGCGTTTTCAGGATGTAGTGGGCTTACAAGTGTGACACTCTCGGAGGGAATCGAAGAACTGAGTGAAGGCTGCTTTTCGGATGCAAAGAGTCTGAAATCAGTACAGCTTCCGTCAAGCCTGAAAAAGATCGGAAAAAAGGCATTCGCGGGCTGTGCTCAGCTGGTGTCTGTTACCGGAACAAACGGCGCCATTACATATGGGCAGGACGTTTTCTATGCCTGTGAGAAACTGAACTACACACAGGAGATGTTCCGGAACGCAGGAAAGCTCTGCGACTTCTTTGCTGAGCATCTGGACGTCTGCGGGACGGAAGAACTTGCCTGGGTAATCCTGTATCAGAGAGGTACGGTCTGGAACAATGCAATTTCAAAGAGACTGAACAAAGATAGTGCAGATGATATTCTGAAATGCATGACAGAGCACCTTCAAGGGCTGAAAAAACCTCCCAAAAAACAGGTGGAAATCGCCGTGGAATTCATAAAAAGCGATTCACCGCTTCTTACCGGAGGAGCGGTAAGGGGCTTCCTTGATCTGCTGCGGGAGAAAAAACTCGGGGACATGACAGACAGCCTGACAGCAGACCCATCTGTACAAGTGCTTCTGGGAGAAGAGAGCGCAGATAGATCAGAAGAACGCATCATGCCGGACGGAAGCATCTGGTATGGCTCGATTACAGAAAAGCTGGAGCCGGGTGCACTGTTGAGCATGGGGACGGACCGGCGGTTATGGCGGATTCTTGAAGTCGACCGGCAGGGAGAGACAGCGCTTCTGATTGCTGAGGAGTCAGTCTGCGAAAGGGCCTACCATAGCAGATGTGAAGTCATAAGCTGGGAAGACTGCAGCCTGCGGGCCTGGCTGAACGAAGAATACTATGATAAGACCTTCACCGAGAAAGAGAAGGCAGCGATCCTGGAGTGTGAGCTCAGGAATCCGGACAACCCGGAGTACGGAACCAGAGGCGGAAACGATACCAGAGATAAGATCTTTCTTCTCAGCATCGAAGAAGCGGAGAAGTACTTCACAGATGACAGAGACCGCGCCACGGGCACCAGTTGGTGGCTCCGGTCGCCGGGCTACTACAGTATAAACGCCGCTCTTGTCCTCAGCGACGGCAGCATCTACTTCATCGGCTACGGCGTGAACCTCAGTCTCGCTGTTCGCCCCGCTTTGAAAATCAATCTGAAATCTGATCTCTTCCAATCTTTCATCCAGAAAATGGAGAATGGAGAAGCGGCAAGCAAAAGAGAGCCGGCATTCATCATAAAATCCGGAACTCTGATCTGGGCAGACAGAGAAATCCGGGAGGCAGTACTGCCCGCATATGTGAAGGCGATCGGCGCCGGTGCTTTCAGAAACTGCAGTGTTCTGCAGTCGATTACCTGGCAGGGAGAGACCCCGCAGATCGATAAAAAAGCTTTCATCAACTGTCCAAATCTGGCCCTCCCGGCAGCAGTCTACACCGGAAAGAAACTTCCGGCGGACAGTCTTGCACCGTACATACCGGAAGATACGGAGGTGTTTGCCAATATACTGCTGGTCTCGACTGCAAAAGGGAAATACTTCGCAGCCATAGCAGAAAAACTGACGGAGAAGAATGTGACTGCCGTGGCGGACGTTCTGATCAGCCGAGTCGGGAAACAGAAAATAAAGGACCCGAAAGCAGTTCTGCGCTTTGCGGTCGCCGCTTTCCCAGTGATCGGGAAGGAAAAAATTGAAAAGATCCGAGATCTTCTGAGGGAGGAACAGGTGCCGGGTACAACGGAATGGCTGCTGAGCTATCGCGAGGACGCTGAACCGGCAGAGCCGAAGGTGACGATTGTAAGGCAGGCTTTCAGGATACCGGATGCATTGCTGCAGACAGAAGTGAAAGCAATGTCCGGACTTCCGTCGTTCTCCCATGTCCTGGCGGCAGCGGGAGAGTATGCCGAAATGTACGGAATCGGTTACGTCGATCCAAAGGAGTATAAAAAAGGCTTTCTGAACTCCTATTCCAAGAAAGAAGAGGCGGACCGACTGGCGGCGGCACTGAACCACGAAGCGCTGATGGATGTCCTGACAGAATGGCGGAAGATCGACGGGCCCGCATGGTATGCTCCCTATGCGGTATTTGCCAATGACGAAGAACTCACGGCACTCATTGACGAGATGAAGGCCTGGGAGAAAGACAAAATTCTCCGGGAGCAGATCATCCGGGTGCGCGGAGCGATCCTGTTGAACGGTACCGTGACGGCCATGCGCTATGCAGACTCTCTCGGACTGCTGGAGCATTATGCTGAGATGCGCGGGACAGACGCGGACAGCATCCGGGACAACATCATCAGCGACTTCGGTCTGGACGAAAACGGAAAGCGTACCTGGACTCTCGCAGGGAGGATGATCACGGCAGTCCTGAACCCGGATCTCACGCTGACGCTGCAGGATGCGGACGGGAAGGTGCTGAAGTCGGTCCCGAAGAAGGGGGCTGATCCCGAAGAGTATGACGCGGTGAGCAAAGAGTTCACCGACATGAGGAAGACGATCAGGCCGACGGCGAAGACCCGGAACGACAAGATCTTCGCAGACTTCCTGAGCGGCCGGACCAGACCCGGAAAGGACTGGAAAAAGGCTTATCTCGGGAATCCGGTCCTCCGAATGCTGGCACGGCTGATTGTCTGGGAGCAGGACGGTAATACCTTCATCCTGGATGAGAAGGGCGCAGCAAGGGACGTTTCCGGCAATGCCTGTGAGGTGACGGATGCCCCGGTCGGTGTGGCGCATCCGATGGAGATGAGTGGGGAGGCGGTCGAGGCCTGGCAGAAATACTTCACCGAGAAAGGTCTGAAGCAGCCCTTCGAACAGGTGTGGGAGCCGGTCGCGGATGCCACACTGGTGAAGCCGGGACGATACGACGGCTGCACGATCCCGCTGTACATGCTGATGAACAGGGAAAAGCACGGCATCGTCATGGAGGGACAGAGCCGGATCACGCTCGCCGGCTGCAGCGCGGGGCTGAAGCTGGTCGAAGGGCATCACGACTGGGTCAACAACGACTTTGAGATCACGGATTTCCGCTTTGAAAAGTACACCCGCCAGGTCAACCACATCGTGGTGCATCTGGACAAGGGGACGGTCGCGGGACGGATCAGAAAGGACGATATCAGTGCTGCCCGGTGGTTCGACCGCTTCACGCTGGCGCAGATCACGGACTTTATCAGACTGGCCCAGGAGAGCAATGCGGTGAACGTGCTGGCGCAGCTGCTGGAATACAAGAATACGCACTTCTCGGACTTCGACCCGATGGACGAGTTCACGCTGGAGTGGTAAACGCCCGGGGTTCAGTTCTGCCTTGAAAAACAGGAGGAGACAGAGCCCGCGGCGAGGACAGAGATGCTGAACAGAGGGGGTGAAGACACGGGCAGATCGATTCGTCGGATATTGCGATGACACTCGCAATGAACGACGCCAGCGGCAGCAGCGATGACGACGGTGAATAGGACTGACCTAACGGAGAAGGAGAGAATAATATGGTCACGATATTTCTGACAGATGAAGCAACGGATGCGCTGACTGAGGGCTTTATTGAAAACGGATTCCCGGAAGGAACGGACGCGGACTGGGCGTCGGATATTCTGATCGAGCTGACGGACGTCAGCATGACGGTACGATGCCAGAAGAACGGCGACGAGGAGAGCTATCAGAAAGCGGACAGATTCTTTCCTCCGACGCTCAGCCTGAGGGATTCGGCAGAGCTTCAGACAGATGAGGAGGCCTTGGAAGAGATCCATGAGCAGGCGGAGGACTTTCTGAACGGAGAAATCGAGGTTTCCGGAATTCCGACGGATGAGGAACACAGCTGGCTTCGCAGCATGGTTCTGATCCGGAGACTGGTGATCCCGTATGTACAGAAGCATATCTCGGACGGAAGCTACCGGGAACAGGAAGCTCACTCCGGCATCCACATATACTGCTCGGAAGACGGAGTTGAAACGCAGCCGGTATCCGGGGAAGAACGACCGGAACTTCTTCATGCAAGATTTGCAGAAGACGGCAGGCTCGTTGAAGAGCCGGGAAGATACTATGAGGATGAACTCTTTTCCGAAGAGAAGCTGAAAAGCGCCATCAGGGAACTGGAGAACAGACCGCGGTATCTGAACGTAGAGAGTGTCGGGGATGCGCTTGACTGGCCGCCGCAGTTTCTGGAGCAATTCCAGTGCGGGCGTCTGCTGATGGACGGAAGACTGAGAAAGAATGAACTGGGACCGAAGGTCGTTCCTGTCAGCTTCAGACGGAAGGACTTCCTCTGGCAGCACCCGCAGAAGCCGTCTGTGGAGCGAATCTACGTCACGGTGGATACCCTGCTGAAGCTGCCGGAGGCGGACATCCCGTTAAAACGCATTCCGCCAGAGCTGCTGCCGGAGACGGCGGTCGAGATCATCGATTCGGCTTTTATCTGCCTCATCGAAATCGACGGGCCAAACCTGAAGAACACGAAGCTGTCCCTGTACAATCGATTCGGAATACCGATGCTGAGCCCGGTCCGTGCCGAAGCGGCCGGAGTCTGCGAGGGGGTAGAACACTTTCTTGAAGACGGCCATTTTGCCTCTGACGGAGAGGGATACCTGGGAGACGTCGCATTCTCCCTGCTGTTCGGTTACAGGAAACTGCTCGGTGTGCTGATTGCGGCGGACTGGTATGGCAGGCATGGCCGGACAGAAAATGACCAGTCAGGGATCCTGATTGAAACGGACGGTGAGGAGATTACTGTCCGGCGGGTCACAGGAACGCAGCGTCCGGAACTGATCTGCAGTGCACCGGAGGGAGAGCGTGTTTCCTTCAGACCATATCAGGGAGACGATGAGTCTGATGAACCGGAAGCTGCGGAGACGGTCAGTGTTCAGGAGATACTGGATCTGAGCAGAGATCCGGCAGAAATCCTCAGTGAAAAGCTCCGGCATGCTGAGGAGGACGGCGGGCTTGAAAAGAGCGCTGCCCGGGGAGATCCCCAGGCAATGAAACTGCTCGCAATGCAGCTGCTCCGGGGAGAACCCACGACAGAAGAGAGAAAACAGGCACTCGCCTGGTATGAGAAGGCCGCGGCGCTTCTCCCGAAGGACGATGATCTGGAATTTGAAATCTTCATGCTGAAGATGGATATAGACAACGAATAAAAAAACGGGCAGGAGGAACAACATGGATACGAATCAAAACAGGCTGAATCTGTTCATAAGCATTGACACAATAAAAACCTTTATGGATAAGCATGCCGATAATCAGGAACCAGAACTTCAGAAACTGTTCGCTGACTGTGCGTACACGGTGGACATTACGGATGCGGCACAGCGCCTGTTCTATCGGGCGAGTCCGGATCAGATAGAACTGGAACTTGATTGGCGCGGACTTATTTATCAGGCAGAGGAAAGCGAAACCCACCGACAGGCTGTCCTGACCCTGGATCAGCAGGGCAACGTACAGGGAAATGCTCCGGACGAACTCCAGAATGTGATGCAGATCTTTCTGTTTTTCTGCCTGAACATGTCCCTCTGGCTGAGTGAACACGGTGTTTTTGAGAAGTATACGGACCTGAATCCGAAACAGCAGGGTATCCTGGTGGAGGAACAGGGGAATGAACTCGTGCTGAATCCCGTTTCAGGAGACGAACGGCCGGACCTTGTATGCCGGACGCTTTCCGGCGAGATGAAGCTGATGCGGCCATATGAAGCTGATATGATGAGGGAAGTACTCCTTGATGCGATGCCGATTGAGAAGAAAGAGGCGGCCGCCGAAGGAGGCGACGTCAGAATGATGAAGCATCTGTTCCAATACTATATGGGGGACTACACCAGCGCGCATAAGGATCTTGAAAGAAATGCCAGAGCGATGATGAAACTCATGCGTGCGGCTTCCGGTGAAGGGGAAGAAATCCACGAAGAAGAGGAAGAGGATACCCGGAATCCGGAAAAGGCTTTTTACTGGCTGAAAAAGCTGGCGGAAAGCGGCGATACGGGGGCTATGAATACGCTTGGCGACTTCTATATGAAAGCTTTTGGCACGGAGAGAGACTTCGAAAGGGCGGCGGAATGGAAAGCAAAAGCGGTGGAAAACGGCGCAGAGGAAGAAGATTCGCTGGGACAGGTGCTGCTCTCTGCTGCTGAGATGAAAGCAAAAGCGGAGGCGGGAGATACCGAAGGACAGGCGAACTATGCAAGAATCCTTGCACTGTTTGCCCAGTATCGAACGGATCTCGGAGATAAGGCAGATGAGGAAGAGGCGTTCCGCTGGGCGCAGAAGTCGGCTTCAAAATCTGATCCTGACGGTATCTTCACACTGGCCTCCTTCTATGAGAACGGAACGGGAACGGCAAAGGATGCAACCAAGGCGTTCCGCCTGTTTGAGCGGGCAGCGAACAAGGGACACGTACCGAGCCAGGCAAGACTGGGACAGATGTACTTTCAGGGTAATGGGACACAGGAGAACCCTCAGGCCGCCTACGAGTGGTCCAGAAAGGCGGCTGAAGCAGGTGACATGAACGGCATGAGCAATCTTGCAGCCTGCTATCTGCTCGGCAAGGGGGTTGAACAGAACGCCGGCAAGGCGGTGGAATGGCTGCAGAAAGCTGCTTCACTGGGAGATGAAGGCGCGAAAGGCCTGCTGGAGAAACTTGGGGCACCGCTGAAGCCGCAACAGGAGGAAGAGAGCCAGCCGCAGACTGTCGAAGAAGCAGAGCAGATGGCGGAACAGGGTTCGGTAAAAGCCATGAAGCTGCTGATTAACTACTATATCAACCGCCCCGGCGGAAAAGACGATCTTTACGAGGCCCATAAATGGGCGAAGAAAGCTGCGGATCTCGGAGATGAGGAAGCAAAGCAAATCTGTGCGAATCTGGAGGCAACCTTCAACGGAGAGACGATCAGCTTTGAAGATGCGAAGAGAGGCGCAGAGAACGGGAATCCCGGCTTACAGAAAATTCTTGCGGATTATTACGCAACCGGTTATAAGACGGAACGGGATCTGGTAAAAGCGCTGTATTGGATGAAAAAAGCGGCTGCATCCGGTGATCAGCGGTTTGCAGAGCATGCGCAGGGATTTGTCGACAACTTCTCCGACATTGAGGAGGTTATCAAACAGGCCGATGAAGGCAACCCTCGGGCGCAGGCACAGCTGGCGGAAAAATATGTGGGAATCTCCCAGAACTATACGGAATATAATCAGGAGAACGGTCAGCGCGATGCCTTCAAAATGGCAGGAAAGTCTGCTTCTGCCGGTGACCCGCGAGGAATGTATGTCCTTGGCATCTGCTATGAAAACGGATATGGCACGGAAGTGGACTTCGATAAGGCATTCGACCTTTATAAAAAGTCAGCGGAGCTGGCTGATCCGAGGGGAGAACTGAGTCTCTCTCAGGTCTATCTCCTCGGCAGGGGAACTGAGACCGATCCGGATGCTGCTGTCGCGTGGCTGGAGAAAGCGGAACAGCATGGGAATCCGGAGGCCGAGCAGGCGCGAACGATGTACCCACAGATTATGTTTGGGATGGGCCTGGATAAGATGGGAGACGGAGCAAACAGCGGCGGCTCGAATCCGGAGCTCGGCGCAAGACTCGTGAAAAAAGCCGCCGAACTCGGACATGGAGCAGCGCAGGGAGCTCTCGGCATGCTCTACCTGAACGGGAACAACGTCAAGCAGGATTTTGAAGCTGGCATCGGATGGCTGCGTAAAGCGGCTGATAACGGAAACGCTCAGTCAGCTCAGGCTCTGAAGCAGTTAGAGCGGCCGGAAGCATACTTCGCAGCAGCCAATAAGGAATTCTCAGAAAAGGAAAATGCAGATAAAGAGAAGGTATTCCGCCTGATGAAACATGCTGCAGAGGGCGGACTGGCTGTGGCGCAGGACAACCTCGGTTTTATGTATATGAACGGATACGGGGTACAGGTAGACTATACTGCGGGGATGGAATGGTTCCGCAAAGCGGCGGAGCAGGGAAATGAAAGCGCACTCAGGAATATCCGGAAGTACGAGTCGGCAGATGGCATGTTCATGACGGCATTGGCAGAATTTACGCTGAAACGGAAGGCGGGAATGACTGACTGTCAAAATGCATATGAGCTGCTGAAAAAAGCTGCTGAATCCGGATCTCCTGAAGCAATGAATCTGTTGGGAGTTTTCTTCGCAGACCCGACAGAACTGGCTGCGAAGTTTGGCCTGGCTTTGGAGGCTGATCCCGAAAGAGCCCGATCACTGTTCGAAAAAGCCCTTCAGACGAAGCCTGATTTAAAGCAGGCAGAAAACAATCTTAAAAAACTGGAGGACCTGAAAGCTGCAAAAGAAGCCGGGAGAGAGCCCGACCGAGAGCTGAAGTGGGCAGTTGCACTGAAAAAACCGACTTCTGGTTCGCAGGAAGATACAAAGCCTGTGTCAGAAGAGGCTCCCGCAGAAACCCCGGAGCAGGGGGCCGGAGCAGCCGCTACGGCGGAGCACACGCCGGAGAAACCGGAGGAAATGAGCCAGGATGTGCTTTGCAGGCAGTATCAGGCAAACGGGAAATGCAGATACTGCGGAGGAGACTTCAGAAAAGGGCTTTTCTCCACCAAGTGCCTACGCTGCGGAAAGAAAAAGGATTACTGAAGGATAAGAACTCATGCAGTGAAAACAATAATGGCGAAAGGAGACGGACAATGAAAAACGATGACTTCATGGACTTTGTAGGCTATCAGCTGTATGGAGGCGGCGGATCGGACCCCGGCTCAGGAAACAACGGAGGGGGAGGCGGCTCCGGCTGCGGGAGCAATATTCTGCTTTATGTGATTCTGTTTATTGTCCTGTGCTATATCCTCGGCAGCTGCGGCGCGTAAATGAGGGAGGAACAGTATGATTTTCCCTACGGTAACAGTAAAGCGATTCACAGAGTTTAGCAAGCAGAAGGATTGTTGCCCACAGAAAAGGCTTGCAAAGACGATAAATCATCTAAGTGAAAAAATTGCGGAATCCGCAAAAATTTCAGATAGAAGACTTGCCTTGCCTGATTGCCCTGTGGTATGATGCTTCGTGAAATAAATGCGGATGCCGCAAAAAAATCACGGAGGACCGAATGAAACAGTATGCCAGAAAACAATACTTGGATCAGTTGATCCAAAAAAAGGACAACGGGCGTATTAAGGTCATTACTGGCCTTCGCCGGAGCGGGAAGTCCTATCTTCTGTTTACTCTTTATCGTCAGTATCTGCTGGATAGCGGAATAAATGAGGAGCAGATCGTAGGGCTCGCTCTGGATGAAATCGATAATGCAAAGTACCGCAATCCCTTTGAACTGAACAAAGTGGTGAGAGAGCGGATGCCGGATCCGAACAGACGGTACTATGTGTTTATAGACGAAATCCAGTTTGTAGCCGAGATCCCGAATCCTTATGTGAATGACCCAAATGAGATGATCTCTTTCATTGATGTTGTACTGGGGCTTATGAAGCTTCCCAATGCAGACATTTATGTTACGGGAAGCAATTCCAGAATGCTCTCATCGGATATTCTGACCCAATTTCGTGACCGCGGAGACGAGATTCGTGTGAACCCGTTCTCATTTGCCGAGGTGTATGAGCAGTACGAAGGGGACAAGCGAGGAGCATGGCGGGACTTCTATACCTATGGGGGTATGCCTCTGGTATGGGCCATGAAGACTCATGAGGAAAAAAGCCGCTATCTGCGGGATCTTTTCAGCCGCACATACATCAGGGACGTGCTCGAACGGCATCAGATGAAGAACGATGCAGAGATCCTTGAAATGCTTCTGAATGTTCTGGCATCCGGAATCGGATCGCTGACCAATCCAAGCAGACTGTCAAATACGTTTGCCAGTGAAAGACAGATCAGGATTGCGCCGGATACCATCGACAAATACATCGGCTTTTTCCTGGATGCATTTCTGATCCAAAAAGCGGAAAGGTACGATGTCAAAGGCAGAAAGTACATCAAGACGCCGGTTAAATATTACTATTCCGACCCCGGACTGCGCAACGCCAGACTTGGATTCAGGCAGCTTGAGGAAACGCATCTGATGGAAAACGTCCTCTTCAATGACCTCGTTCGGCGGGGCTTTGATGTGGATGTTGGCGTTGTAGAACAGAATGTAAGGGATGATTCCGGAAAGAATATTCGGAAACAGCTGGAAGTAGACTTTGTGGTAAACCGGGGAGATGAACGGTACTATATTCAATCTGCACTGAGTATTGCAGATCCGGAAAAGAGGGAGCAGGAGATTGCTTCATTAATCCGAATCCCTGACTCCTTCAGAAAAATCGTGGTCGTAAGAGACTACATAAAACCGTGGCAGGATGAGAACGGAATTCAGTATATTGGCATAGAAGATTTTCTTCTGGATGAATCATATCTTTCACGATAACGGAACATCATTCAAGAAGCGCAATTTTGTATAGATTGTCAGACGATGAATCAATCCAATGATTGAAGAGAGACTTGTAGCATACACGATGACCTGTCTGTCAGAATCTTCCTCCCGAAGTTCTCGCTGCCGCAGATCATGGACTTCATCCGGATCGCGTCTGAGAACAAGGCAACGAATGTACTGCCCATGCTGATGGAATACAAAAATGAGCACTTCGCGGACTTCGACCCGATGGACGAGTTCACGCTGGATCTGATTTGAAAGCCGCTTGAAGAACTGAGACTGATCTGCCATATTATGGCTAATCGGGAATCTGATTTCCAAATAGTCATGCGGGCTTTGCAGAGGGTATGGTGTATAATAGAGCCACTTGTGAAAAAGAGACTGACCAGGGAGGACAGAGAATATGACGGAAACAGCAAGAACCGTGACCTATATGGAAGTAGAGTTTAAGCCGGGCGTGCATATCTGGCTGGAAAATCAGGGAACGTCATGGAGGGTGCTTGACATCGACCGGGAGACGGAGACGGCACTTCTGATTGCCGAGAAACCGATTTGCGAGAGAGCTTATGACGGCAAGTATAAGAACACAACCTGGAAAGCCAGCAGCCTGAGGGCATGGCTGAACGGAGAATTCTATGAAAAGCACTTTTCCGAAGAAGAAAAGGCAGCAATTGTGGAGTCTGAGCTTAGGAATTCGGATAATCCAGACAATGGAACGGCGGACGGAGATAACACCAGAGACAAGGTCTTCCTTCTCAGTATCGACGAAGCGATGAAGTACTTCCAGAATGACAGAGATCGGGCTACAAGATCCCAATGGTGGCTCCGCTCGCGGAGCAGCCACGATCTCGACACCGTCATCGTCGGCAGTGACGGCCGCATCCTCTACAGCGGCTACCACGTGAGCAGCAGCAACGGCGTTCGTCCCGCTCTGAAAATTGACTTGAAGTCTGATCTCTTCCGATCAATGGTCTCTTCCTCCTCGTCTGAAACGATTTTCATTAAAGCACCGGAACTGTTTATTGAAGACGGAAAAGTGGTTGGGGTTTCACCGGATGCAAAAGAGATTACAATTCCGGAAGGCGTGACAAGACTCGCCGAAAAATGCTTTTTCGGATGCAGCAATCTCACAGATGTGATCATCTCGACAGGGGTGAAAAGCATCGGACGATATGCCTTCGATAACTGCAGCAATCTGGCCAGTGTGACAATTCCGGAAGGAGTGGAAATCATTGGCCAATCTGCTTTCAGCAATTGTACCAGTCTGGTCAGCGTGACAATTCCGGAAGGAATGATAGTAATCGAAGACAGAGCGTTTTATGAGTGCCGGGAGCTGACGGAAGTAAAGATTCCGGATAGTGTTATGAGAATAGGCAATAACGCATTCTGTGGATGTCTGAAATTGAGAGCCGTCACAATTTCAAAGCGTGTGACAACGATAAGCTATTATATGTTTAAAGAGTGCAGATCGTTAATGAGAGTGACTCTCCAGGAGGGCGTAAAGAAAATCGCAGAAGGCGCCTTCGACAGCTGCAGCGGGCTGGTACAGATCGATCTGCCGGATGGACTGGAAGAGATCGAAAAGGAAGCGTTTCATTACTGCACAAGCCTGGAGAGCGTTACTGTTCCGGCCAGTGTAAAAGCGGTCGGTATATCTGCATTCGCAGGATGCACTTCTCTCAGAAAGACTGTGGTGATGGAGGGCGTAGAAGAGCTTCGATATCGGGCGTTCTCTTTCTGCGAAAACCTGGCAGAGGCAGTACTCCCGAAAAGCATCTGCAGGATGGGAGCCAGTGTCTTTATGGATTGTCCCAATGTTCAGTTTTCCGTACCGGAAGGGAGCTATGCGGATAACTATCTGAAGGCAGAAAACGATGACCCGGCTGAAAGATGCGAGAGACCGTTTCAGAAGTGGAGAGAGTTCTTTCGATTTTCCATGCGCCAGAAAGGGGCTCACATCTCTGGCTGCTTAACAGAAGAACCGGTAGTCTATATTCCAGATGCTTTTGGAAATGCGCCGATTCAGGGATTTGAGAAAGATGCAATCCCGGAAAAAACCATAGTACTCTGCAGCGGCAAGGTTTTTGCCAAGCTTCCGTATGCCAACAGACTTACAACGCTGAAAGCATCGCTGGAGAATGCAGAGCTGTTTACAGAAGAAGAGCTGAAATACTTTACGAAGTATATCAAGAGCCATCAGGCGGCGATTATTGAGGCGTTTCTTGAAAAAGACGATGTCGAGACAGTAAAGAAAATCATGAGGGTAAAAAAACTCTCTCCCAGTGCCATGGATGAACTGCTGAGCAAGCATACAGATGCGGAAACAAGAATGCTGTTGCTGACGATTCAGAATGAGATGTCATGAGACCAGGTCTGAATGTTCATGTTCAGAGCCATTCAATAATCAGAGGATACTGCAGAAATGCAAAGCTGCCGCATTTCTGCGACATCCTGCTGTTGTTTCGCATTTGGTCTTCTGTTGATCATGCAGTAAGAATAAGCATTATCTCGCAACTATTGTTAAACAGCCACAAAGGGGATGTTGTTTTTTCTTGAAAAGGTCTCAGCATAGCTCCCAGCCGGCGCATAGATCACAAGCTTTTCACAGTTGGCGAAGGTTCTGGAATCCAAATACCGTTCTCGTTTTCCCGGGTCAATGCTTTCGACTGAAGCCGGGAGATACAGACGCTTGAGCTTCTTGCAACCGTAGAAGGTTCTGTCCTTGATTGCACGTACTCCCTCGGGGATATGCAGCTCCTCCAGCTCGACACAGCCTGTAAAGGCCGAGGAATCAATAACCGTGAGATTCTTGGGAAGCTCGATTCTCCGAAGATTTCTGCACCAGGAGAACATGTAGGAAGGAAGAGTTGTTGTTCCGTCATTTTCTGGCCAATAGAACTCCTCAAGCATTGATTGCGTAAACAGATTTTGACCAAGTTCTTTGATATGGGATGGCATCGTAATGCTTCTGAGCTTCACGCATTCCCCGAAGGCTTTTTCTCCGATTGTTTCCAGAGATTCCGGGAGGACGATCTCGCTGATCCCGCTGCGAAGGAACATGCCTCTGGGGATATCTTTTACGCTGTTCGGCAGCTGGACTTTTTTCAGCTTGTCACAGCCTTCAAACATACCGATATAAATCCAGCCCCACTGCTTATCGCCTGGATCGCCTTCGATTGTGGTAATTCCCTCTGGGATCTCAACGCTCCGGATCTGTGCTCTGAGCACACTCAGGTCCTTTTTCAGGCGTGGCTTTTTCGGGGTGAACGCAAAGGCCCCGATGGTGGAGACCGTCGCTTTGCCGAGCTTTGCAGGAACCACAATGTCCTTTTCCTCGCCCTTGTAGGATACCAGCTTCAGCGTGCCGTCAGGCAGTTTTTCGGTCATCCAGTCGTTCTTCGGATCCGCCGCGGCTGCGGCTTTCTGCAGTTCAGCCGCCTCAGTCTGAGCACTGGGCGGATTCTTCTTATACCGCAGGAGCGTTTCAATCACAGCCGGATAGTCGATCCAGGAGACGTCAACCAGGTACTTGTCGATATCCTCCATCGGGATCATGGCGCGCTCCGCCATAAAGAGCAGCAGTTCAGGATTCTCCGCTGCCGTTTCCTGCAGTGCTTTCTTTCCAAACTTTTCCAGCAGCGACGCAAGCTCTGCCCCGCTCTCTGCGTTTCCCTCACGCGCTGCGACGGCAAGGGTCATGAGCCTCGTCCGGTCAATCTTGATATTTGCCATTTTTACGCCTCCCTCAGTCGAGCGTGAATTCCGCAAAGGGATCCGCCTCTGCAAAGTTCCTGTTCTTATAGTCCATCAGCACTGCAAGACTGTTGCTGCTGCCTTTCTCGTTGGCCAGGCGGATAAACTCCGTGAGCTGGGCCAAGGTGAAGGCGGGAAGCAGCGCCGCGATACTGCCGTCATTGTTCTCAATACGGTCGAGGATGGTCCACTTGTCCAGCACAAAGATGATGTGATTGGAGCGCCTGGTCAGCTTTTCCAGCCGGAAGGCGCCGAGGGTATAGGTCTCATCATCCGTCTCGCCCGGAATGATCCGCGAGGTTGAGCCCTCGTAATCCAGGTCGCAGTCATCCAGCTCAAAGCCATAGTCCTCTGAGTATGCCGTCAGGCCATAAGAGTGGATGCCGTGCCGGTCCTTGTTGGCAAAGCGATAGATCGGCAGCTCTGCACCCTGATAGCGGTCGGCCCCGATCTCTGCGGGATCATAGACCGGCTCCCAGATCTGCTCAAAGGGCTGCTTCAGAGCGTGCCTCATGAAGTAGTCCTGCCATGCCTTGATTTCTTCCGACGGCAGCTCCAGAGGATGTGCGACCCTGATCGGAACATCGTCTGCAACGGTAAAAGGAGCATCCGAGCAGTCGACGGTTCCCGTTTCATCCACTGTGAAGCGCCTGCCCGCCTGTTCCCATACGATCAGCCTGGCCAGGGCGCGCAGAACAGGATTAGACAGATAGATCTTTTTCCACTTGGCTGCGTCACGTTCCACACCGGAGAGAAAGTCGTCAAAGACAACATCCCGTCTGTGTGTAATCACACGCTTGATATTCTTCTTCAGATCGGACACATCCGCTTTTGCCGCTTCAAGCAGGGCAGGATCCGCGTTTTTCCTGGGAATGGATTTTACCGTCTTCTTTGCACCTTCATCATAGAGACGGAGTGTGAGATCAGAGTCCACGGAGACAGAGACCCGGTTGCCTCCCAGGTCGTAGGTCTTCTTCCCAGCCTGGTCAAAGCCGAAGTCAGCCAGAACCGTGTCGCGGATCGTCTCTGCGTCGGTACCTCGCATTTTCGCATAGTTCTCGAGCGAGCCATCCTTATCAAGAGCAATCATAGCCTCGCGAGTCTCACTGAGCATCAGCGCTCCGCGGGCGATCATTACATCCTGCCGGCCGGCGACGCCATGCCTGCCCCAATTGGCCCGCTCCCGCATCTCGCTGCTGAGATGGGAAATCTGTCTGCCGGAGCCATATCTGGCAAGAGCCAGGACGAAACCATTTCGGAAGGACTTGTCCAGATAGGCAAGAAACTCCAGCTTCTCTCTGAGCTGCTCGGTATCCAGCGCCGCGGCGATCTGATCGGCCGTCTCCGAGATATGGATGCCCTGGGGATAGTAGGTGTCATATAATCTGATCGGAAGTTTTTCCGGTTCATCGAGCTGGTCTGCATACTCGCTCACCAGGAAGATCAGAACGTTCGGCGGGCATATCGAGTCCGAATCCCGGTAGCGGATCCCTTCCTTGACGAACTTCCTCAGCTTCTTCACAGCATCTGTCGTCCGCCAGTTTTTCTCTGCGAGCTCCTCGATCGGGTTCTTTGATCCGGTTTCCGCTCTGTCCTCCTTGCCGGTCAGCTTGAGCCATTTGTTCTGGAAACCCTCGTCCAGAACCAGGTTGCGCAAGGCCTTGTAATTGCCTTTGCGCAGCACCGCATAGGCGCCCTTCATCTCTTCGATGTCGAGTTCCTCGAGATAGTCGAGTACCGTGCCGGCAATCTTTGCGGCTGGTTTCTCTCCGCCCTCTTCCTCCAGAAGATGCAGCATGACCCGAATAATCGCGGCCTTGTCTGCTTTCTCGGCGGCGTCCGTGAGCGCGTCCTTCCACAGTTTGCCTGATTGATAGAGCATTCGGCAGGCAAGAAGCTCCGGCGTCTTCTCAGTCTTTTCAAAGAACTGGAGATAATAGGTAGGAAGTTCCTTCCGTGCCGCCAGAAAGCTTCCTGAAAACACTGCGTTTCTACAGCCGAAGAACGCCCCGTCGCCGATGCTCCCCACGCTTGCCGGAATCGTTACTTCCGTCATACTTATGCAAAAAGAAAACGCCCTGTCGCCAATGCTCGTTACGCCCTCCGGGATCGTCACGCCTATCAGGCTGCTGGAGTCATAGAACGCACTGTCGCCGATGCTCGTCACACCTTCCGGGATCGTCACGCTCGTCAGACTACGGCAGCCATAGAACGCATAGTTGCCAATGCTCGTCACGCCCTCCGGGATGACCACAACCCCGCCGGGGCCTTTGTATTTTTTCAGTACGCCGTTTTTAATAACAAAATCGCCGGGATAACTCATGCGCTGTCCCTCCTGTGTTTGTGTTTCCGAGTATGTGATTCCATTATAGCTGTAACAACCTGCGTTTTCAACCGATAATTCAGGAGATGCAGGCGAGCTGATGGCTTCGTCAAAGGGCTCCGAATAAAAAACCGTGCAGCCATATAGAAAACGGCTGCACGGCGAAAGCTGCAGACTCTGTCAGAACAGGCTGTTCAGGAAATGCGCTGGGACAGAAAGCGATCCTTGATCTGGCTGCTGTAGTACTTGCCCTTGGAAGGAGCTGCCTCCAGCTCAAGCCAGATGTTCTCTGGGACGTTATAATACTGATACACGGCATGTGATTTGAACTCGACTTCAAAGGTCTGCGATGCGGCGTCATAGCCGATGCTTCTGAGGTTGGAGGATTCTACGGGAATACGGTCCATTTTCTTTCATCCTTTCAGGTTAATCAATGCGCTGTGACAGGAATCGGCTGCGGATCTGATGATAATAGTATTTTCCGGGCTCCGGGGAGGCTTCCAGCTCCAGCCAGACGCTTTCCGGAACGTTAAAGTACTGGTAGACGACATGGCTCTTAAACTCTACTTCAAGTGTCCCGGAGCCCGCATTGTAGCCCATGCTCAGCAGATTATCATCCACTACGGGAATCCTGCTGATCTTATCAGAGGCTGTATTTCCGGCAAACTGCGGGGCGTCGCCGGAATCGGGGCTCGAAAGTTTTGCCCCAAGAAACGCGGATGGATCCGCTTCCGCATCAGGGGGCAGGTCAGCCTTTTCCAGCCGGCTGCATTCCATAAAAGCTCTTGCGGCGACAGACTTCAGACTGTCAGGAAAGACAACAACAGTCAGGTTGCCGCAGCGGAAGAATGCATTTTCCTCTATTATGGTTGTACCGGGTTCAACAGCATAACGCACGCCTGCATTCATGATGCCTTCCGGCCGCAGACGCAGATCCCGGCTGTAGCCCTTTACGAGTGCCTTGCCTTCTCCCGTGCTGCGGTAGAGCACCAGCCCGTCGGTATGATACACCGGGTTTCCCGGTGCAACGGAGAAATCCTGAGCAGCCTCTCCCTGAAAAACAGACAGGATGGGAAAGGCATTCTTCCCCAGCTGGCGGAGCGAGGCAGGGAGAACAACGGACCGGACAGGACAGCCTTCAAATGCCTGGTCTCCGATCTCCGCCAGACCCTCCGGGAAGACAGCCTCCTGCAGGGAACGACAGAAACTGAAAGCCTTTTCACAGACCGTTTCAAGAGACGGAGGGAAGGAGACAGAACTGAGTCCGGTTTCGGCAAATGCAGATACTCCGATCTTCCTGAGAGAATTCGGGAATGTGACGGAAACCAGGTGCGGGTTGCGCATGAAGGCGCTGTCGCCAATTTCCTCAACCCCGTCAGGGATGACATATTCTGCCGTGTCTCCCAGATCGCAGATCAGCGTTTTTCCGTCGGCCGAGAAAACACAGGTGCCCTGCGCTCTGAGCCACGGGTTTTCCGGACTGACATCGATGGAACGGATGCTTTTCGCTTTGATGAGTTTCCCGGTAGTGAGGTCGAATTCACCTTTGAAGAATGCGTTTGGATCGAAAAGCCGAATGGAATTTCCAATGTGCAGCGCTTCCAGCTGAGCGTCTTTGAACGTGTTGCGCTTCAGTTCCGTGAGGGCGTCGGGGATGTTCACTTCAAGAAGAGCTGAACAGCCGCTGAAGGTGCTGGGGATCAGCTTGGAAACAGCATTGGAGATATGCACCCGCTCCAGATTGACGCAGTCCCTGAATACGTCGCCGGGAAGCTGGGAAATGGAATCTCCCATACTCACTTCACGGAGATCCGCCCGACCGGCAAAGGTCCCCTTTTCAATACCGACGACAGGGTGCCCGTCCAGAAGGTCCGGGATTTCAAGAATCTCCGCGGAGCCGCGGAATCCGGTAATCGTTGCGCGGTTCTTCCTGTCAACGCTGTACAGGAATTCGACATTATCGGGATGATTACGGGGCGGAGTGAAGGGACAGCCTTCAAATGCTCCGGTGTAGATACTGGTTTTCGGATTCAGGAGGTGAACGGTGTCCAGGCTGCTGCAGTTCAGAAACGCATGGGGAAGGATCTTCTGAACAGATGCCGGAATGGTGATTTCCCGCAGGCTAGAACAGCTTTCAAATGTGCCGGGTTCGATGCGGGATAATCCCTCCGGCAGAACAACTTCCTCCAGAGAATCGCAGTGCCGGAACGTGTTTTCGCCGATTTCGCTGCAGCCGGAAGGAATCACAATCCTGCGAAGGCCGAGCTGGGCCTCGAACGCGCCGGACTGTATGAAATCAATGATATCCGGCAGATCCACTTCTTCCCCGCAGTCATCTGCGCGGCGGATATAGATCTGGCCAGCCTTGTTCACGCGAAGAGACATTCCGTCCAGACGGCTGATTACGGATTCGAACTGATCTTCTCCGACGCGCTGTTCAACAGCCTCAAGCGCTCTTGCCAGGGAAACAGGGATGCTCTCCGCCTGCTCGCGCTCCCGAAGGATGCCCACAGCGATCAGATGGCTTCTGAGGGTGGTGCCGTAGAGAGCATACGCGTTATTCTGCATCGTTTTCAGAACAGCCCGGTACTGCGGGAAGTCATGAAGCAGCTGATACATGGTTTCCGGCTGTTCCCCATCAGCATAGCGACTGCTCATATTATCCAGAACAGCCTGATATTCTTCGGCAGAATGAGCTGCCCGGCCGACAGTCGGATCGTAGAGATACTGATAGCCGTATGCAGACAGGAATTCCTTCAGATCCGGATATCCCAGCCACTGATGAAGGGCAAGCAGACGGTCATAAACATTCCTGTGCAGCTTTGGCAGCTGGTCGGCAATGATATGGTCGGGATAGTATTCTTCGAGGGTCTGAATGGCGTTCCGGAGAGGGCGCTGAATGATGGCCGGCTCACTGCCGGGAAGGTATCCGACGCTTCTCCGATACTGTTTCGCGTCTTCACCGGAGATCCTGGAGAAGCCGTATGCGGTCATCAGGTCGTCTACGCTGTCAAACTCTGACCTTGAACACAGAACGGCGATTTTTTCTCTGAGCTGCGGATCGATATTATCGAGCGCAAAAACAAGGTGTTCCGGATAATATGATTCCAGCTGCTGAAAAAGAGCTTCCGCTTCCGCTGCAAGCGTCCGGTCTTCTATTCCGTAAAAACGGTTTATGCCCGAACCGGAGAGGATCTTTTCAATCAGGGCATCATCTGAAGGAAGATCGTAATGGGGAATGCTCTGCAGGCGGGACATGCGCATCCGGATACCGACCGGCAGTTCGGCGGGAGTGAGATATACCAGAGTCTGCTCCTTATCCAGGTCACGGGCAAAGTTCAGCTCGTCTACGGTATCCAGAGACTGCAGATAGCTCTCGGACAGGAGAGCGATGAAAGAACCGCAGTTCTCGATGCTCTCAGCGATTGCCTCATCACGTTCAATACCGGGAGCAATCCCGGAATCGAACCAGACCCGCAGGCCGCGGTACTGCATCTTCTGAATGATCTGCTCCGCCTGCTGCTGATCGTCAGGATGAAAACTGATGAAGATATAGGGGCCTTTCCCGGTGTATGCGCGCGCTTCCATACTCAGACCTCCCTCGTCAGACCAATGTTCTCTGTGGAGGCAAGTTTCTCATAAAACTCTTCCTCCGGCATGCTGTGAAGAAAAAGAGCGAACAGACGACCGTAGCGCATGCGCATACCCGGAGTCATGGGACTGTCGTCCAGATGAACCAGGACCGTGTTCTTCCCGAATGAACGCGCGAGACTGAGCTCATCCCGACAGTTCGCGGAGGCAGTATATGCCCGGGAGACAAAGGCAATGACACACTGACTGTCACGTAGCCTTGCGGCAACATTTTCATCCCAGGCGCTGCCGGGGAGAATCCCCTGGTCGTACCATACCCGATAGTGCTCTCTCTGCAGCTCGCCCACTACAGACAGAACATCATAAGAGTCGCTGTGCGCATATGAGATAAAAATATATGGGGCAGTTCCGGCGTATGCAGGGAAGGCGCTGTGTTTGACCGAGTCTGACATCTGATACCCTCCTTCAAAATATGAGTAACAAAACAATTATATCATTTCAGCGATAATTATGCTACAATTCCAAAGGAAAGTATCACAGCTGGGACCAGCAAAAAATACAGCCCCAAGTAGGTGGGCTGTGATTCTTTCCGATTGTACCGAAATCGTGGCCGGCGATGCAGTCAGTCCAGGATATGGAGTTTGAATGG